>NZ_JAUBUG010000083.1:0-30067 GCF_036705345.1 Microcoleus sp. B3-D2 | reverse complement strand
TGGGATTTTAAAATCCCAAAAGCCTTTCGACCCCAATTATTTGACTGCTACCCCTTGACAGGTCAAGACAGTATCTAAAGATTTAATACCTCAAATTCTGGATTGCCGTAAAGCATTTGCCTGTCTACCGCCGACAAAACTTTATTATTAGCAGCCTCAGAAACTAAACACCGACAAACTAGCTGCGCTACATCCGCCCGGTGAATAGTTCCAGCAACTAGACAATCTTCTGTTAAAATACCGTTGCCTGTTGCAGGTTCCCATTTGAGTCCGCCGGGACGAATCACTGTATAAATCATCCCGCTTTCTATCAAATGATTTTCGGCTTTTTCCTTTTCAATTAAAACCGGCCCCAAAGTTTCCAAAACTTGCGGTTGCAAAGCAGCGGCACTGTTACCGCTACCGATCGATGAAACTAAAATAAATTTTTGCACGCCTGCTTTGACAGCCGCATCAATCAAGTTTTTGTTGCCCAAATAATCGGCTCTTTCTCCATCTTTTGGCAAGCCGCCAATTGTGCTGATTACGGCATGAATTGGCTCACCGCCAGCCATTGCCACTTCCATAGCGGCAGCATCCAAAGCATCGCCAGTCACGACTTTGATGCCCATTGCTTCTAATTCGGTGCTGGTTGCGGGCGATCGCAAAAGTGCAGTTACTTGCATATTTTGTGATATCAGACATTTCGCGATTTCTAAGCCGACTCCTCGACTAGCACCAGCTAAAAAAATGTGGGATTTCTCTGTCATATCAATTTTGATTTAAGGGGTTCACAAAGTGGTTTATTTGAATGTAGATTATACAACAATCCTCTGTCACTTGGTGAATGAGTTTTTTTATTTAACCGCAGAGGGCGCAGAGGGCGCAGAGGAAGAGAGGGGAATGATTCGCAATTACCTATTCCCAATTTCCAATTTACGTTAGATTTTTCTGCCCACTATTACTACCCAAGATTGAGCTTCGCGGGGTAAGCCGGGGGGACGATAGTAGTGATTGACAATTGCAAATCCCGCTTGTTCTAAACAAGGCGCTAAAGTATGATATTCCCATCCGGCAGTATAGCGTTTTCCCGTCGGCCGCTCGTCGTATCCCTCCCAATTTCCCCGGCACATTGACATGACAATGGCACCGCTAACAACTAAGGCTTCGTGCAAATCTTGCAGCACTTTCACCATCTCGTCGCTGGGAACGTGAATCAGGGAAGCATTGGCAAAAATACCGTCAAATTCTGCCTTTGGCAAGTCGAGATTCAGAAAAGATTGCTGCCAAACTTCGCATCCCGATAACTTCTTAGCTATTTCTACAAAAGCTGGAGTTGCATCTAAGCCTACAACTGTGTGTCCTTGGCTCTTGAAGGCTACTAAATCTCGTCCCGGCCCGCATCCTATATCGAGAATTTTACCGGGATTGCGGGGCATAGCAGCCGTCAGTGCGGATCGATTTTGGGACACGTCGTGATGCCAAGTTCCTTCTCGGAAAGATTCGGCAGTTAGCTGGTATTCTGCGATCGTAATTTCTTCGCGTTTGTCCACAATTTCCCCCTCTTGTATTATTTGAGATTTGAGATTTGAGATTTTAGATTGAAGAATGTCAACGGTAGAATAAGGGTTTCTGGCTACAATCTAAGAACTTACGGCTGACGCATTTGCTACCTCAGAAACCCGGTTTCTCTTCCCCATGCGTAAACGTGAAATATAGATATTGGGTAGGGACACGGCACGGCCGTGTCCTAGTCTATTTCATCCCATTGAAAACTGCTATAAGAGTTACACAACCAGGGTTTTTTGATGCGATTGGGTAACTGCTGAATCAACTTCTAAGAGAGAACCTTCGGGGGTTTCGATCGCAAATCCCGCATCTCTAATCATGTCCCAATCTTGATGGGCAGCTTGTCCGGGAGTTGTCAGATAATCGCCAACAAAGATAGAATTAGCGGGGTAGAGTCCGAGAGGTTGCAGCGATCGCAAATGCACCTCCCGTCCCCCAGCAATCCGAATTTCTTGACTGGGAAGCAAAAATCGGAACAAACAGAGAATTCGCAAACATTGGCGGGGAGTTAACCTGTTCACATCTGCAAATGGCGTCCCGGGAATCGGAATAAAAAAGTTGACCGGCACGCTAGTAACGCCCAACTTGCGAAGCGAAAGCGCTAAATCGATCGCATCATCATCCGATTCGCCCATCCCCAAAATTCCGCCGGAACAAGTTGTGATTCCCGCTGCTTTTACGTGTTCGACGGTTTCAACCCGATCGCCAAAAGTGTGAGTCGTGCAAATGTCCGAGTGATATGATTCGGAAGTATTGAGATTGTGATTTACGCGATCGACTCCAGCTTTAGCCAGCCGATGAGTTTGTTCCTGGCTCAACAATCCCAAACAAGCGCAAATTTTCAGGTTATAATTTGCCTTCACAGTCTCGACAGCATCCACAACGCGATCGAAAGTAGATGCGCTGGGTTGGCGGCCCGAAATCACCAAACAAAACGTACCAGCTTTTAACTCTGCTGCGCGTTGGGCGGCCTCCAGAATTTTCTCCTTAGCTAAAAGCGGATATTTCTCAATTTCCGCAGTCGAAATTTTTGACTGAGAACAATAATGGCAATCTTCAGGACAAAGGCCACTTTGAGCATTTAACAAATAGTGCAGCCTGACTCGGTTTCCCCAGTAGTGGCGGCGCACCCGATAAGCTGCGTTTAGTTGTTCCAGCAAAACCTCATCCGGTGCGCGCAATACGGCTAAAGATTGCTCGCGAGAGAGACATTTGCCCGCCAGCGCCTCGTCAGCCAAATCGTTCCAATTGGGTAAATTCATTACTAAAATTAAAGGGTTTACAGAGTATCCAAAACCTGACGAATCACCCGATAAATTGATTCGAGTTCATCAGGAGAAATGCAGTAGGGAGGCATCAAGTAAAGCGTATTTCCCAAGGGGCGGAGCAAAAACCCCGCTTCGAGAAATCTCGCTTTCAATACAGGAGCAATGTCATTAAAATACCCCGAAACGCTTTCGGTTTTCACATCCATGGCTGCGATGGTACCGCAAGTCCGAATCCGTTCGAGTTTAGGATGATTTCTCAGCCATTGATTCAGGTATTGGCGGTGCAATTTTTCCATCCCTTGATACACATTTGGGTTTTGCTCCAAAAGCTCCAGGGATGCTACACTCACCGCACAAGCTAAGGGATTTCCGGTGTAAGAATGACCGTGAAAAAAAGCTTTGTCCGATTCATCTCGCCAGAAAGCTTGATAAATATCCTCCGATGCCATTGTGACAGCAATTGGCAAACAGCCGCCAGACAATCCTTTAGACAAACACAGGATATCTGGCTTCGTTGCAGATTTAACAGAGGCAAACAGTTCGCCCGTGCGGCCAAAACCCGTCATTACTTCATCGTAAATCAACAATACATTAAACTGGCGGGCAAGTTGTGCGAGATCCTGCAAAAACTCAGGGCGGCACATTCGCATTCCCCCGGCACCTTGCACCAAAGGTTCGATAAAAATACCCGCATAGCCGCCCTGCTTTAAAAAAAACTCCAATTTCTCTAAACTCGCCGCCTCCTTGCTTTCCACCTCCTCATCGCCGTCAAAAGTCGCGGGAAAAGGAACAACATCCCCAGCAAACATTAAATGTGCAAAAGATTCCCACCACAGCGAACTTCTGCCAGCAGACATCGCGCCCACAGTATCGCCGTGATAACCTCCCTCAAAACTAATAAAGCTAGTGCGGTTAGTTTCTCCGAGATTGCGCCAATATTGAAATGCCATTTTCAGAGCAACTTCAACAGCAGTCGAGCCGTTATCAGAAAAGAAAATCCGCGTTAAAGAAGCAGGCGTATGAGTGAGCAATTTACTCGCAAGTTTCTGGGCCGGTTCATGAGTAAATCCCGCAAAGATTACGTGTTCTAACTTTTGGGCTTGTTCGTAAAGAGCCTCAGCGAGAACCGGATGGCTGTGCCCGTGAACAGTCACCCACCAACTAGAAATGCAGTCGAGAATTTGCCGCCCGTCTGCCAATTCCAACACCGATCCTTTGCCGCGAATTACCTTCAGCGGCGGGGCAGCCGTTTTCATTTGCGTGAAGGGCTGCCAAATCGGTGAAATTGAAGAATTATGTTCCTGATTCGCCGTCATCTTTACCCCTATCACTAATATTAACCTGCATTTTAATATAGCAATAATAACTCCCTTATGAACTTTTTATTTTGTCTTCTTTCTTCTTCTTTCTTCTTCTCTTCCTTCGTGTCCTTCGCGTCTTCGCGGTTCGTTAAAAAAAATCTAGTGTTGAGGGCGGCTGCGCTGCAACCTCTGCCGCCATATCACGTATTCCCCGGCGATGGTTAAAATTGTCAGTTACACTTTTCTGCCTTTGAGCAAATAAGTCGTCATAGATCCTTTGCCTTTAACATTAATTTTACCGCGCTTTTCCAACAAATACTTATCGCACAGCAACTCATAAGTTGAGTTGCTAACTTGAATTTTACCGGGAAGTCCCTGAGATTCCATGCGGCTTGCTGTATTCACAGCATCTCCCCACAAATCGTAAATAAACTTTTTAGTGCCAATGACACCTGCTACAACAGGCCCAGTATTAATGCCAATGCGGATATTGAGAGGTTTACCGCATTCGTCGCGGAATTTCATAATTTCTTGCTGCATTTCCAGGGCCATTTCGGCAATAGATTCGGCGTGATTTGTACAGGGAAGCGGCAAACCGCCTGCTACCATATAATTGTCGCCGATAGTCTTAATTTTTTCTAAGCCGTATTGTTCGCTTAAGCGATCGAAAGATGAAAATATTTTGTTAAGTAATTCTACTAATTCTTCAGGAGACGTGCGCGACGATATTTCGGTAAAGCCCACAATATCAGCAAACAAAACCGTAACCTCGGCAAATCCGTCCGCAATATTTATCTGACCTTGTTTTAGGCGATCGGCAATCATTACCGGTAATATATTTAGTAATAAACGTTCCGACTTTTCTTGTTCGGCGCGCAATACTTCCTCAGCTTGTTTCCGCTGTGCAATTTCCTTGTATACTCGGTGAAACATTTGATTGAATGCGACCATGAGTTCTCCCAACTCGTCATCACGCTTGACAGACAGAGAGTAGAAATCAGGTTGTTCTCGATCTTTGCTCAAAGCGTCTCCGGCAGCGATCAAGTCATCGCGCAATCTCAAGAGAGGTGAAATTACTGTCACCCCTAAAAAAAACATAGTCACAGAAGTGACAAAGGCTGATATAATGATGACTAGAACGGCAATCCGCCCGATAAATGCGTAGAGTTCCGGTTGAACGGTGGAAGCATCGTGGCGAACAATTAAGATGTAATCGCCTCCAAAATGTCGCTCCGTCCAAGCAATATCGTAGCGCTTGCCATCGAAATTGTGACTGTGAACTATACGAGCTCTTTTTAGTTGCTTTAAACTGATTTCTGGGGGTTCGCCAAGTGTATATATTAGCTGACCGTTAGCTTGGTAAATAGATAGTCCTAACACTACTTGAGAATCCTTAATAATATTTTTTACTTCTTCTTGCAAGAAAGTGCGATCGGAAATATCTTGTTGAAGCAAAAACTCTAGGGAATCAACAGTCGCGCGAGATACCTGTTCCAGTTGACTTAAAAGTTCATTTTCTCGCCGAAAATAAGAGGGAACTAAAATAATTCCCTCTATGACAAGAATGCTAGCAAATACCCACAAAGCTATTTGCCTAGACAAGCGAGATTTGAAAAACTTCAAGAATGATAAAATCCGCGATAACATAAAACTTACTATTTTGCAAATGGCTAACGTAGGACATAAGAAAATAAACCCGGTTTCTCGTAATAAATTTTTGGTTTGTCAACGAAGCAACCGGGCAGAAACCGGGTTCTCACATCCCCTGTGTAATTCCTGTAATTGTCAGCAGTCAAAAGCCAGCAGGCATTAACTGTTAGTTCTTGGCTAACGGCTAACAACTAATGACTGATGACTCCGGACTAACTAGCAGACCCCTTCATAATATAATAAACAAATTAAACCGAAACTGGGCTGACTAGCCTGCCTGCAAGCAGATAAGTATTCATATCGCCCTTGCCTTTGATGTGGATAATTCCTCTGTCTTCAAACAGATACTTATTTCTCAAGATATCGTAAGTTGATTGTGTGACTTGAATCGCGCCGGCAATTCCGTGGGATTCCATGCGGGCTGCTGTATTGACGGCATCGCCCCAGAGGTCGTAAATAAATTTTTTAGTGCCAATAACCCCCGCAATTGCCGGCCCGGTATTGATGCCGATGCGAATGTTAATTCCTGCATGATGTTTGGCATTAAATTTTGCTAATTCCTCCTGCATATCTAAAGCCATTTCCGCAATGCTTTCGGCGTGGTTGGTGCTGGGATTTGGCAAACCTCCCACTACCATGTAAGCATCTCCAATTGTTTTGATTTTTTCCAAGCCGTACTTTTCCGTTAAGCTATCGAAGGCTGAAAAAATTTCGTTTAGAAACTTGAGCAGTTCTTCGGGAGATATTTGTGCTGAAAGCACGGTAAAGCCTACGATATCTGCAAACAAAATCGTGACTTCTGCGAAGCCGTCAGCAATACTGCTTTGACCGTCTTTTAACTTGGTAGCAATGGATTGGGGTAAAATATTGAGCAGCAGGCGATCGCTCTTTTCCTGTTCTTTTACCAATTCTACATTAGTTTCTTGCAATTGTGCCGTGCGTTCCCAGACGCGCTGTTCTAATTGTTTAGCATTTTGGCGCAACCTGCTGATAGATACAGTTAAGCCGGTCACTCCTAAAATGGAAAGTCCTACTAACAGTAAAAACAGGTTTTTAAGTTCACTTTGAGTATGTTGAGTGATGGTATCGAGAGGTTGAGTAATTTCTAATATCCCCCGCACATCTCCCACTTTCCAATCAGTTTTAGGACTGTCACGGTGACTATTGTGACAGTTCACGCAGCTAGAACTTAGAATATCTGCCTCGGCATATCGAAAGGCGGGTTTGCCGCGAACATCATCAACGCGGAAAAATTTTTCTGTCGGATTTTGCGTCAAATAGGTAATAGCTTGCTGTTCAAACTCGTCTCGGGCTCCGCCTTCTTTTTGTCGCCAGGGAAACGGGTAGTTGCTATAGAGACGAAGTGATACTTCGGGATTTTTTTTTGTGATATTGTTGCCTAGTTCTATTAAGAAACTGGCTGGTACGGGAACTGTTACTTTTGTCGGGTTGTAGTCGTGGGTAAAGTTAATTGCTTCAGCGGTGTTTAGAGGACTAACAACATTGGAACTGTAAAGGGTGCGGGCTTCTTTAACAGCTTGGGCATAGAGGGTGGCATTTTGGAGGGCTTGCGATTCGATTAGAGTGGAGGAAAGACGAGACATATTTGCCATCGCTACTCCTACACCTACACAAAATAAAATTGTCACCGCAAGCAGAATGCGCTTATAAATTAATTGGCTGATGGCAGCCCGACTGCGAGAAATTAACTGGCGCATGGTATCCTCAAGCCTGAGGTTTAATCTTTATTTCAATTTATGCACTACTAACATAACACTGCTTGTTCAGACTGTTTTGCTGGCGTCCGGGGTAAACCAAGACTCTCTGGGTGCAACGGAGGGTTAATTATGGTTTACCGCGAGTGTTTCGCTTATCCGTAAAAATACGGATAAATATATAGGGGTTTTCTGTTGAGTGAAGTACAGATGATCGAGTAAGGACACCGCAGTACCCTGTCCCTACTTCACGCAATTTTTGCTTTATCTCGGTTAGGATAGCAATTGTAGTCTATGGTTGGCGATCGTGAATTCTGACTCTACTGCCTCACCTGCGCGCAACGAAATTTTGCCGGGAGAAGTTTTCGTCAATACTGCTGATTTTGATACTGGCATTCGGCGACTTTTACCTAAATATGACGAAATGTTGGATGTATTAGCAGGCTGCATTGCTAACGCAAACCACCGCATTTTAGAACTCGGCTGCGGTACGGGGGAACTCACTTTAAAAGTTCTCCAACGCTACCCATCAGCGGAAATAGTGGCTGTCGATTACTCGCCGCGAATGCTTGATTTTGCCCGCGCCAAAATAGAGTCGGCAGGATACGCAGCCCGGTGGACTGGCATAGAAATGGATTTTGGAGAATGGGCGAACAATCCAAATTTATCAGGCTTGGGCGATAAATTCAATGCTTGCATTTCATCTCTGGCAATTCATCATCTTGAGGATGAGATGAAGTTGAAATTGTTTGAACGCATTCGCGAAAGTTTAAATGCTGGCGGCTGTTTTTGGAATGCCGATCCTATTTTAGCAGAATCAGCAGCAATGAAAGATATTTATCAAGCGGCGCGAGAAGATTGGGCGCTAAATCAGGGGGAAACCTTAGCACAAATTCGCGCAAATGTGGGGACGAGTGTCTCTTACGGGTATTCTAATCCCGATCGCCTAGCTACACTGTCGGCACATTGGGAAATGCTGGCAAAAGCTGGGTTTGAGACTGTTGCAGTTCCTTGGAAATACTACGGTATGGCAGTCTTTGGGGGATTTGTTAATTGAAAAAAGCAGTCCTAGACGCAAAGCTTCTATATGTATGGTGCGCCTCGGCACACCTTACTACTTAAAGAAAGATTGCAGTTAGTATGTTATGTTAGTAAGTTCGCTTATATAAAATATATAATACTGCCAGCATGGAGAAAAAAAAATGACTGCAACTGCGATTCAAAGTATTGACTGGGATGCTTTTTCTTCGGAACTTTCGGGAATTGAAATAATTAGCGATCGCGCGCAAGTTGTCAAGCTATCTCAAGACTATTATCACTTCAGTCCAGTTTTGCAACCTCTCTTAAGTGATAAAACAGGAGATTTAGTAGTGCGTCCCGCCAGCGAAGCCGAAGTTTTGCGGATTGCAGCAGCCTGCGTCAAATCCAAAATTCCGCTAACTGTTAGAGGTGCAGGAACGGGCAATTACGGGCAGTGCATTCCCCTCAAGGGCGGCGTCATTTTAGATACCAGCAAAATGAACAGTATCCGCTGGATAAAACCGGGTTTAGCTTGCGTAGAACCAGGGGTGAAAATGTCGGTTTTCGACAAACAAGCGCGAGAAACTGGTTGGGAATTGCGGATGGTTCCCTCAACCTATCGCACCGCAACGATTGGGGGATTTATCGGCGGCGGTAGCGGGGGAATTGGTTCGATAACTTACGGGCAATTGCGCGATCGGGGAAATCTTCATGCCGTTCGAGTCGTTACAATGGAAGACGAGCCCCGCGTCATCCAATTGCGCGGTGATGAAGTGCAAAAAGTCAATCACGCTTACGGCACAAATGGGATTATTACTGAGTTAGAAATTCCCCTCGCCCCTGCTTATCCTTGGGCGGAAATCATCGTCGCTTTTGACGATTTTATGACCTCGGCAAACTTCGGTCAAGCTTTGGGCGAAGCTGACGGAATTATCAAAAAACTAATTTGTGTTTGTGCTTGGCCGATTCCTGCTTATTTTGCTGCTTTCCGCGAGGAGATTCCTGAAGGTAAGCACTGCGCTTTGTTAATGGTAGCTGAATCTTGTCTGGAACCGCTGCAAGATTTGGTGCGCGAATATGGCGGCACAATTTGCTATCAAAAAAACGCGCAAGCAGCGAGCAAAGGTGCAGCTATTGCTGAATTTACTTGGAATCATACAACTCTGCACGCTCGCAGCGCTGACCCGTCTCTGACTTATTTGCAGACGCTTTTTCCCGCAGATAAAGGTTTGAAATTGATTGAGGAACTGTACAATTATTATGGGGATGAGGTGATGATGCACTTGGAGTTTTTGCGGATCAATGGCAGGGCGATCGCCGCAGCTTTGCAAATAGTTCGCTACACTACGGAATCACGGCTCAATGAAATTATTCGCTATCACGAAGAGCAAGGCGCAATGATTGCTAATCCTCACACTTATATATTGGAAGATGGAGGGATGAAAAGTATTAATGTGGAACAGTTGCAGTTTAAAGAGTTGGTCGATCCTTACGGTTTGCTTAATCCGGGTAAAATGCGGGCGTGGTTGGAACGGGATTAAGGGGGATGGTTTTTAGATAAGATTCGGATCTTGAAATCGCTGCTAGACAAACGAAGTCCGCCTAAGCGCTGGCTTCGCTCACGCGGACTGAGAAATGAGCAAACAGGAGTTGTAAATTTAAGGGACGGGGGCGGTAATTTCTGCAGGTGCCGCCCCTTGTGAAGGTACAGCTTGCTTTTCCAGTAGTAGGCGTTGTTTGTTGCGAAATTCTGCGGCCGCATCGTTTAAATTCTGGCGCTGTTCGCTATTAAATTCTTCCATGCTGCGGCCGCCTCCCAAATTGGATCGGTGAATTAAATCAAATATTCCGCTGCCGCTGCTGCGGCCGGAAAATGGGTCGGTATTGTCTTGAGTTTGAAAGTCTTGCAGCGGTTGGGCATTATTTAAACCGCTGGCTTGAGCGAAGGTTGCTTGAGGGGAGAACAGAGCACAGGATGCGATCGCGCTTGCAGCAATCCCCATCATCAATTTGCCCGATTTGGAAGTTTTGGTGTTCATAATTTATTAGTTGAACCTTCAAAAAAACAATTCTATCTAAACAATATTCTGACTTGCGACTAAATATTATATTACTTCGCTCGGGCTAAGGAGACAGCAATGCCCACTGGTGTCAACTTAAGCCTGAAAGCCTTGATAAATCTCGTTTTTACCTGAGTCCAGAGCCCCCTAAATCCCCCTTAAGAAGGGGGACTTCGATCCATTTCCGGTTCCCCCCTTCGTAGGGGCGGTGCCCCCGTGCCCGCCCTTGGCTAGGGGGGATCTAGGCTTAATAGTCCAACACCATTGTGTGACTGGGTTTGACGTTAAGTTGACACCAATGGGCTCTTGGAGTGTCCCTACAATTGACGGTGCAGGCTAAACGATCGCTCGCAGATAGGCCGCGATCGCCCTAAGCAAACCTGCGTCGCAGCAGCGGTTGAATGCTCAGCAGCGCCACCAAATCAAAGGCTAGCAGCACTAAAAGCGCTCCTCCAAAGGTAACATTACCCCAAGGAGCTTGCATCACCACACTCGCTAGCGACCAATCGCTGTGCAGGTACAAATAGCGGATGGGTTCGATCGCGTAACTCAGAGGATTGAGAGTCACCACAACTTGCAGCCACTCTGGCATAAATGACAGCGGCGCGAGGGCTGTGCTGGCAAATAACAGCGGCAAGTTAGTAACAAAAATTACCGCAATTAATTCTACGTGGCCCGGAAGAGCGAAAGCTAAACCCAGACTCAAGCCGGTGACGCCCAAAACTAATAGTAGGACAATTAGGGCGATCGCCCCTAGTCCGGCAATTCCGGGGAATCCGGCGCCCAAAAACGCTCCCGCTGTAACGATTGTGCCGGTTTGGATAAAGCTGAGGGTGACGATAAAAATAGCCGAAGCCAGGACGATCGAAAATCTGGAAGCCAACGGCGCGACTAACAAGCGGTTGAGAAATCCGAACTCGCGATCGAACATAATCGGCAAACCAGCATTCAGCGCCCCGGCAAATGCAGTAAAAACGATTACACCAGCGCCGAGAAATTGTCCGTAATTCTGGCTTTCGCCGAACAAGCCTGCGGGTGCATTTTCAAACAGAGCTCCGAACAAAACCAACCACATCAGCGGCTGAATAATGCCTGCAACTAGCGTCGAGGGGCGGCGCTGCAATTGAATAAACAGGCGCTTGGTTAAGGCGAGTGTTTCTTGGATGAAGTCGGCCAGCAGGGAACTGGAAGTGTCAGCGGATGCTGTGGAGAGTGGCCGCTGCTGGTTGAGGTTGTTGGGGGATGTAACAGTACCGCTCATAATTGCTTGCGCTGATTTTGATTAAATCTAACTCTCTTTACAGTAGCAAGTCTGGAGGTATTGGTGGTGTTGGGCGGGCGATCGGTCTAAAATTGAGAATAAGCTCATCAAATATGTTAAATAAAAACTTGATTTACTAGGAGGATAAAGCAATGTCATCAAGGGCGATCGCTACTTTGGTCGAGATGATGGAATCTCTGCCGGAAACTCTGCAAGATAGAGTTGTTGAACACCTGCGAGAATACATTCTGAAATCAAATATTACTGTTCCTGTCAACCCCGACGGTAAGTTAGAAATTCCCGCTGAGATTGAGGCTCAACTGAAGCCTGGGGATCGATATGCAGTTACAGTTACAGGACATAGTATTGTTTTTCAGAAGGTAGCCGGTTTCGACTGGGAGGAATGGGAACGGCGAATAGAAGCAACGAGTCCAGATCCTGATGAGTTAACAATGGAAGAAATTTGCGAACTTGTGCGGGAAGTGCGTGGGGAGAAACGTTCTGAAATAGAGTCGCACAAATGAAAATTGTAGTGGATACTAATATCTTTGTGTCAGGCTGGCTGTGGGGAGGTATCCCAGCTCGTTTATTCAGATTAGCTCGAACTCGTAAACTCATAATTTGTGCTTCTGAACCAATACTAGCAGAATTAGAGAATACTTTGAAGAAACAAAAACTCCAGGCGAGATTACAGTCTTTGAGTTTTACCGTTAATGGTTTAATGAGCGGAACACGAGAGTTAGTGGAGATTTATCCGATTTCCACTGTCAACTTGCCTGAGTTGCGAGATGCTAATGACAATATGATTTTAGGAACTGCGATCGCTGCGGAGGCTGATGCAATTGTTACGGGCGATCTGGATTTGTTAGTTTTGCAGGAATATGAGGGGATTCCTATTGTTACGGCTAGGGAGTTTTTGGAGCGTTATTTTCCCGAAAATTAGGGGGCGCTCGCACTTAGCTTAAGTAAGGGCGAGCGCTGACTTACAACTTAGCATTCCCAGGTTACGCAGTCAGAAGGCAGTTATGGTTTAGCAGCTTTTACCACATCCTCAACCATTTTAATCGCCTCTTTGATTGCAATTTGACCGCTTTCTACGGCCCTAATTAAATCCTGAGCGTCTTTCGGGCTAATTAAATCGAGCCTGACGGGTTCTTTCAAGGAAACAATAAATTTAGTTTTATCGCTGTCTTTCAGGTTATAGGCTGTTTCTTTGGCTTCAATATCTTTTAGCTGTTCTTCTAAGTTTTTAAGTATTTCTGCTTGTTTTCCCTGGTCAAAATTGCCATCAAATATTCGTTTTACCCCTACAAGAGCAGCAGCACCTAAAGCTGCACCGCCAACAACTAATCCTACGGGAGGTGCAACGACCCACAACCCAAATAGAACTGGTACACCACCGAAAGCTGCCACCGCCGCACCAGCACCGGCAGCCCCCACCACACCAATGCCAATATCTGCTAAAATCCCTAATTTATCATGTGGATTTTTTTTCAGTTGCTCTATTGACTTCAGAATTTGCTCTTTGGTTGGCGTTTTATTTGCCGACATATTAGACCTCAATTTTTTTGCTAATTTTGGCAGTTAAGCAGTGATGACGTTGCGGAAAATTGTATTGAAAACGTCTACCAGTAATTGAAAAAAATCTTTGGCAATCTCAATAATCTCTTGAACAATTCCAATAATTCCATCAGACACCTCTTTGCCTCGATCGAGTCGGTGGCCGGCTATTGCACCAATTGGGATACCCAGCGCTGTTGCCAAAGGTTCTAATAACGGGCCGACAAATGGTATCGAACTTGCCAAAATTCTTACAGCGACACCAACAGCAACCCCTATCGCTAAATGGGGATGCGCTTTGACAAATTCTATGATTTTAATGAGGAGAATTTTGCCGATAAGTAAAACTTTGTTAGCAGCTTTTTTCGTGTATGTGGCCAGTTCATGCAGCCGGATCGAGACTTCATGCGGCAAGCCGATATCATTTAACCACACATACAAGTCGCTGCTACTCATTGCATCAGCATCGACTTGCCAGAGAGCCATTTTTAAATTAGCTTGCGGTAGGGATAATGCACTAGACATGATTTCTTTCCTATGGTAACTTAGAAAATATTTACGAACATTTCACGAGGCGAAAAGCCCCTAGACATTGCTCACAGATCCAGCAACATTGCGAGCAACTTCTTTAACCGCTGGAGTAGCGGATGCAGCCACATTTTGAGCAACTTTTTTTAACCGTTAGGGATGGACGGTGCTATCTGGCATAGTTGCGCCAGTCAGATTTACATTGTTAAAATCTTTTAGGTTGCCTAAGATTGTTTTAAAGCCCGTGATTAAATTTTAATTTAATTTTTATGTATTGGAAAGTAGGAGAATGTCACAATTTGCCAGGAGTTAATAAAATTAGCTAGCCGTTAAAAGTCATATTTTGTCCTTCTTAGCCATAAAACGTCAGAAAAAGTCTGATACAATAGATAAAACCTCCTACATTTACCCAATAAATGGATGTTCAAGAACTCTTAAGGTTGGCCGATGGCTTGGTGTTCGCTAAGACCGGCAAACGATTGGACGATCTGCAACAGGCAGTAGTACGGGGAACGTGGCAAGGTAAAAGATACTCCGAAATTTCTAAAGAGGTTCATTGTACTGAACGCCATGTCAGAAATATTGCCTCAAAGTTATGGCAAACTCTTTCAGAAATATTAGATGAAGATGTAATGAAATCAAATTTGCGCTCCACAATGGAGAGGTATGAATTTTCTAAAGTTTCAAATTTTGGTGATTTTAATTTTGTACAAAACAAAGGTAACATCAACGTTTGCACAGAAACCTCACACCCTCCAAAAGCTCCACAACACTCACCCCCTACACAAACCTCAAATGAAGACAACACCCAACAGAAACCGCGACTCGATTTAAGAGATGCACCGGAGATCAAAACCTTCTACAACTACCCCAACTCACCCCTCACCGCCCTCGAAACCTGGATTCTAGAGCAAAACTGCCGCCTCCTCACCATCACAGGCATGGCAGGCACCGGCAAAAGTGCGATCGCCCGTCACCTCATCCCCCAAATTCAAACTCAATTCGATCGCATCATCTGGCGCAGTCTCCGCACCTCCCCGCCCCTAGAAACAACTCTCAAAACCCTCATTCAATTTCTCTCAAATCAACCAGAAATTAACCTTCCCACCAACAGCGATGCTCAATTGTCAATCCTCATAGAAACATTGCGCGACAATCGCTGTCTCATTATCCTAGATGACGTGCAGCAAATTCTCAGCAGCGGGCAACTTGCAGGACATTATAAACCCGGATATGAAAACTACGGAACCCTATTTAAACTCATCGGTGAAATTCCCCACCATAGCTGCTTAATCCTCAATAGTTGGGAACCTCCCTCAGACATCATCACATTCACCGACGATAATTCAGCAGTATGTTTATTACAGTTAACTGGTTTAGGTCCAGCGGCAACCGAACTGCTTAGAGAAAAAGGTTTATTGGAGGAAGAAAAATGGCCAGAATTGATTAACCTTTATCAAGGTAATCCCCTATGGTTAAAATTAGTCGCTCAAACCATTAACAACTTATTTGGCGGTAGAGTCTCTCAATATTTAAGCTATCAACCAGTATTTTTAGGTGACGAATTGACACCGATATTGCAGCAGCACTATCAGCGGTTGTCGGAAATAGAAAAACAGGTGATTTCGCAACTTAGTAATGAAATTGAGCCTGTTTCATTTACCCAATGGATGGCAAAATGTCAAGGATCACAAAGCGAATTATGTAAAGCAATTCAATCTTTAGGCAGACGGGGAATTATCGAAAAATTGACCTGTGAATCTGAAATAGTTTTCACGATTCCACCTGTGTTAAAACAGTATGTTAAAATGATTGCAGAATAGTCCTAAATATCTATAGGACTTACGCATTAAGGTTCAGAAACCGGGTTTTTTACGAAAATACTTAGTTACAGCCACAGATTCAGCAAAAAACCCGGTTTCTAGGAGTCGGAGTGCGTCAGTCCTGTATCTAGCTAAATGAGAGCAAACCACGATCGCAACTCCTACCCAACCTAAACTAATGCTCACTTTCGATCGATTCATCAAGCAACTTCCAGATGAAGACGGACGTTATGAACTGGTTAATGGAGAAATTGTCAAAATCTTACCAACAATAAGACTGCACGAAAATGTAGCAGATTTTATTGAAAATACATTCCAAAACGAGGTAAAACGACTCAACCTGAATTACAGGGTATCTGGCAGAATTGTAGTCAGGACTTTAACGCCTAATGGTAAAGAACAAGGCCGCCATCCTGATATTACAGTAGTAGACAAAAACCTCTGGGAATCGCAGCCCTTCGCCTATTCAGCCCTAACAGAACCACCACAATTAGTTGTAGAAGTTGTATCAACAAATTGGGAAGATGATTATATCGACAAGCTGGATGAATATCAGCGGCTGGGAATTTCTGAATATTGGATTGTGGATTATTTAGCTTTGGGTAGCAGAAACTATTTGGGCAACCCGAAAGAGCCGACTGTTTTTGTTTACCTGCTTGATGAAAATGGGGTTTATCAAATGACTGCTTACCGAGGGAGCGATCGCATCATATCCCGAACTTTCCCAGAATTAGCATTGACAGCAGAGCAAGTTTTGGATGTATGATATCAAATTCAGCTTAAATATCGGTTTATCTAGTTTATGAACAGGCAAGATGCCTGTTCGACAAGAAAATTCACTCTTTGTGGAACAGGCATCTTGCCTGTTTCTGACGAACTTTTCCCTTCCCTCAAACTACGATCGCATCGCCTGTTTTTGCTCCGCCTTCAAATCGCGGTTGCTAGCAGCAGCCAACTCCGCATCCAACAGCGTCTTACCAGTCGCAGCCAAATACACATCATCCAAACTCGGCCGAGATTGAGCAATCCCAAAAGTAGGCAATCCCGCATTTTTCAAAGCTTGCTGAATAGTCACCAGCGCATCGCTTTGCGGTGTTACTACTAAATTCAGAGAATTGCCTTGAGCGGTATTGACAATTACTTCCTGCACAAAAGGCAAAGATTGCATCAGATTTTTAGCTTTTTCAGCTTCTTCGATCGGCGAAAACTCCCGAATCCGCAGAGTCACCCGATCGCCTCCAACCCGATTTTTCAACTCCTCCGGCGTGCCCTGTGCAATCACTGTACCCTTGTCAATAATCGCCACGCGATCGGCCAAAGCGTCAACTTCTTCGAGATAGTGACTCGTAATCAAAACCGTCGTACCTTCCTCCCGCAAGCGGCGCAGGAAATCCCACACCACCACCCGGCTTTCAATATCGAGCCCGACAGTCGGTTCGTCTAACACCAAAACATCCGGCTGGTGAAGCAACCCAGCAGCTAAGTCGAGGCGTTTGCGGATACCGCCGGAATAAGTACCCGTCTTTTTATTTTGCCACTCCTCCAAACCGAGGAGTTTCACCATTTCGTCAATCCGCCCTTTAATCGTATTGCGCGGCAAATGGTAAAGCGCTGCTTGCAGTTGCAGGAGTTCCCGCCCCGTCAGCACCTTATCGAGAGCCACTTCTTGGGCGACGTAGCCTAGTCTTTGTCTGGCAATTCTCGGCTGACTGACAGCAGAAATGCCAGACACTTCAATGCGTCCGCTATCAGGCGCACTCAAAGTACAAAGTACCCGCAGGGTTGTGGTTTTGCCTGCACCGTTGGGGCCTAGCAAACCAAATATTTCCCCCGGTTCTACCTTGAAGGAAACATCTTTAACGGCTTCTACAGTGCCGTAGCGTTTCTGAAGATTTTCAATTAAAACGGCGGGAGCCATATATTTTGGGGATGAACTGGTTGTTAATATTTTGACACTTCTGAGCTCAAATTGCCGGAATGGTCGATCGACCAATGCGACTGGCTGTGCTTGTAACGATCGCACACTCCTCCTCAACCGGAAACTGCTTATAGTTTTGATTCTTAATATCAGTTTAAAAAATATCAACTTTCTAGCGGTTTTCAACCCTGAGCTAGCAGTTCTCAATAAAGTGAGGTCTTCCCTATGCCCTATGCCCTATATCAAGCGTGCACCTCATGTTACTGAGAAAGGCTATATTCATCAGTTTTCCCACTTTCCAATCTCCCCTCTCAAATCCAAAAAATTATGAGTTTTGAGTTAATTATAACTTTTCAGTTAGTAACTCAAAACTCACAATTTTTCAACAAGTAGAGATGCACCCGAAACCTGTTATTTTATAATTATCTCTACCTATAGGCTGATGTGTAGCGAGATTTTGATAATTAACACACTGGTCAAACACATCACACTTTCGAGCCCACTATTAAACACAAAAAACTTCCCGAAGCGGCAAGTTATACTTGTAACGAGTTCTCCAAAAAATGTAACTGTATGCCCGTGTTCTCAACCCCGATAGTTATCAGTTATTACCAATTCTTTAATCGAAAATCGAAGATGGTATTAACTCCCCTAAAGGGAGTGGCTGCCAGGTCTTTAATCGACTATTTTTACCCAACCGCGGCGAACGTTGTACAGCAGTCGGTTGATGATGGCATACTCATCTTCATTCAGTGTTCTTTCTAAGAGTGCAGATCTGAGCTGTCTCCGGTCGTGGCGAGTCACGACGCTGGAGAACATGACCTGACCAAATAACTCTTCCAGTGTCATTTGGGATACTGACATGATAAACCTCCTAGTTGATTGAGACAGATAAAATTTTCACAGGCTGACTGTAATCCTATTATGCTCTTCGCGAGCGACTTCACAGGCGATCGAAAACATTGACACAGTGTGATTTTTTGGTTAAAAATCTGTGACCGAGACTTTGATGCCAAGTGACTTGGATCTCTTAAATTTGTGATGCTTGTCACTGAAGTCAGGAGGAAGAACTCAGAAGGAAGAGGGAAAAAGACCTTCAAGCACGATCGCCAAATAATCGCTTCGCCGATAGCCCTCAAAAACTCTCCATCCCCTCCTCACCGCTTCTCAACCTTATTTTTCCCTATGCCAATTTTCCAGCTAATTGAGGCATCGGTCAATAGTCGCCACAACCGACTCGGCCAACTCTTTCAGCGCGTAACCCCCCTCCAAACCAAAGGCGATGCGGCGGGTGAGTTGCAGGCAGTATCCGGTGAAAGTACCGAAATCTGACGGAGCCAGAGTCATGCTCGCCAGCGGATCGGACGCAGTAGCGTCATAACCAGCGCTGACAATCAACAAATCCGGTTCAAATTTGGACAAAAAAGGCACGACAAGAGATTCAAAGGCGCTCAGGTATTCAGCTATGCCACCGCCCGGATAGAGGGGAATGTTCAGCACGTTCTCGTAGGCACCGCGCTCCTCGGCATCTCCCGTTCCCGGATAGCACGGAGATTGGTGCAGGGAACAGTAGGCAATTTGCCGACAGTTTTCCACCAAAGATTGAGTGCCGTTGCCGTGGTGCACGTCCCAGTCGAGGACGGCGACGCGGTTGATTCCCGGCTGTTCCAGGGCGTAGTGAGCAGCGATCGCAGCATTGGAAAACAAGCAAAAACCCATCGCGCGGGCGTTTTCGGCGTGGTGTCCCGGCGGCCTTGCCAGGACAAAAGCCGGTTCCCCCGCAGCCACCACTCGATCGACCCCATCGAGCCAAGCACTCGCCGCTAGCAGCGCTACGTCGTAACTTTCAGCAGAAATCGGCGTATCACCGTCGAGGTAGCCGCCTCCCCGATGAGCCAAATGTTCGACTTCTTTGATGTATCTTTGCGAGTGAACTTTTTTGATAGCCGAGAACAGTGCTTTTTCGCGCTGCGCCACTGGGGTGGGCAGTTGCCACTCAATTTGAGCCGCCCAAGGAGCAGCCTTCAGAGCGTTGGCGATCGCCGTTAAACGTTCTGGTCGCTCTGGGTGAAGCATTCCAGTCTTGTGCAGCAAGAAATCTTCGGAGTAGATGACGGGTAGCATCGGCTGATTTTAGATTTTAGATTTTAGATTTTAGATTTTTAGTTTGCTTTAAGAAGGCCTTCGGTTTTGTTAAATTAAAATTGCGATCGGGCCACCATTTTAATTTTTTATATAGCCCTCAAAAAAACTCACCAAAGCATGAAACCCGACCGCCTAAAAAAACCTTTCTAGCTTTTGCGAACCGCTGACAAAATCACCAACTGACAAATCATCAATTGTCCTTGTTTCGTCCCTTAATTTTTCTGGCAACTTTTCCATAAACTCAAAGGCAAATTGTGATATAATTTCAGGAGTAATTTGCAATATTTGGCAGCTCTACTGAATCCAAACCGATTTTATCGCATTTTTGAGATTTATAGCGGTCAAATTTAAATTTTTAACGGAGTTTTTCAACCTATGAGCACCTCTGAGTCGCGGATAATCCCGACGGATCTGGGTAATGAGATGTCCCGATCGTACTTGGAATACGCCATGAGCGTAATTGTCGGTCGGGCGCTACCAGATGCCAGGGACGGTCTCAAGCCCGTTCACCGACGCATTCTCTACGCCATGAACGAATTGGGCTTGACTCCCGATCGACCTTTCCGCAAATGCGCCCGCGTCGTGGGGGAGGTGCTGGGCAAGTATCACCCGCACGGAGATACAGCGGTTTACGACGCCCTGGTGCGGATGGCTCAGGATTTCTCCATGCGGGAACGCCTGATCAACGGCCACGGCAACTTCGGCTCCGTTGACAACGACCCGCCCGCTGCCATGCGGTACACCGAATGTCGCCTCACAGCTTTGACGAGCGACTCCATGCTGCGCGACATCGACTCGGAAACAGTTGATTTCGGCGACAACTTCGACGGTTCCCAGCAAGAACCCCTCGTACTCCCGGCACGCATTCCCCAAATTTTGCTCAACGGTTCCTCCGGGATTGCTGTGGGGATGGCAACCAACATTCCGCCGCACAATTTAGGCGAAATAATTGACGGTTTAGTAGCACTAATTCACAATCCAGCAATTACCGACCTGGAATTGATGCAGTACATCCCCGGCCCGGACTTTCCCACCGGAGGGCAAATTCTGGGGAGATCCGGCATTCGCGATGCTTACACCACCGGTCGCGGTTCTATTACAATGCGCGGAGTCGCCGGCATTGAAACCATTGAACATCCGGGCCGCCCCGACAAAGAAGCAATTATTATCACCGAATTGCCTTACCAAACAAACAAGGCAGCGCTAATTGAGAAAATTGCCGAACTTGTCAACGACAAAAGATTAGATGGAATTTCCGACATTCGCGACGAAAGCGATAGAGACGGAATGCGGATCGTGATCGAACTTAAGCGCGACGCCTATCCCCGCGTCGTTCTTAACAACCTCTATAAACAAACACCACTCCAAGCCAACTTTGGAGCCAATATGTTAGCGCTAGTAAACGGGGAACCCCAACTACTTACGCTCTCCCAATTCCTCAATGTCTTCCTAGATTTCCGCATTGAGACAATTACTCGCCGGACTCAATACGAACTCCGGAAAGCAGAAGAACGCGACCACCTTCTGCAAGGCTTATTAATTGCCCTAGACAACTTAGATGCAATTATTCACCTAATTCGCGCCGCTGCCGACTCCGCCGCAGCGAAACAAGAATTGATGGATAATTACGGTCTTTCCGAACAGCAATCCGATGCAATTCTGCAAATGCAACTCAGGCGTTTGACAGCATTAGAAGCGCAAAAAATTCAGCAAGAACACGAAGAACTGCGAGCTAAAATCTCCGATTTGGAAGATATCTTAGCGCGCCGGGAACGCATCTTAGAAATCGCCGAATTTGAAGCAGTCGAAATCCAAACCAAAATCGCCACTCCTAGACGCAGCGTCATCGAACACGCCGAAGGAGAAATCGATGAAAGAGATTTAATTGCCAACGAACAAGCAATTATTCTGATCACAGAGCAAGGCTACATCAAGCGGATGCCTGTCAGCACTTTCGAGGCCCAAAGTCGGGCTACTCGCGGCAAAGCAGGCGCGAAAATGAAAGAAGACGACGGAGTAGAACATTTCCTTTCCTGCTGCGATCACGATAGCGTTTTGTTCTTCAGCGACAGGGGCGTAGTTTACTCTGTCAAAGCTTATCAAATCCCCGTCTGTTCGCGGACGGCCCGCGGCACTCCTGTGGTGCAACTGCTGCCGATTCCTATAGAAGAAAAAATCACTTCTATGGTGTCAGTGACAGAATTCACCAGCGAAGAATACTTGGTAATGTTGACTCGCGGCGGCTACATCAAGAAAACCGCACTTTCCGCTTTTGGCAACATCCGTACTAATGGATTAATCGCGATTTCTCTAGAAGAAGGCGACCAACTGCGCTGGGTGCGGAGAGCAAAAGTGGGCGACAGCATCATCATCGGCACGCGCCAAGGGATGGCAATTCATTTCCGCACCAATCACGAACAGTTGCGCCCTGTCGGCCGCGCGACGCGGGGTGTAAAATCGATGAAATTGCGATCGGGCGATGAGTTGATCAGCATGGACATATTGCCCAGTTCAATTGTTGCCGAGATTGCTGAATTGGAAACTGAAGATTCGGAATTCGAGGGAGCTAATATTGCTCAGTTAGAAACTGAAGATTCGGAATTTGAAGTAGCAGAAATTACTGACCTAGAAACTGAAGATGCAGAATTGGAAGATGAAGAATTAGAACTGCAATCCGAGGAAATTGAAGGCGAAGAAGCCGAAGGAATTACCAAAAGTAGCAGCGACGTTCCTTCGGTGTTGGTAATCACCACCAACGGCTATGGCAAGCGGGTTCCAGTGTCTCAATTCCGCCTACAAAGACGGGCGGGCAAGGGATTGACGGCTACTAAATTCAAGTCTAAAAAGGCTAAAGATTACGTAGCTGCGCTGCGAATTGTCAACGAAGATGACGAGTTGATGATCATTACCAACCGAGGTATTATTATCCGTCAGGCTGTGAGTGCAATTTCCACTCAATCGCGAACTGCAACGGGCGTGCGGGTGCAGCGGTTGGATGAGGATGATTCGATCGTAGCTGTGGCTTTAGTGCCGCCTGCTGGTGAAGAATCGGCCGAAGAATCGGAATCTGAGGAAGTGGCAGAATAGTCATAGGTTAATAGTTTGTAAGGTACGCGCTGCGTACCTTACTGCTGAATGGTAAAAATGCGATCGTCTATTCCCGGTTTCTGCTTCCAAGACTGGTCAACATTTAATACTAATTATGAAAAAATACCTCTAGGGACACGGCATTGCCGTGTCCTTAATGCGATCGTTGACAATCGATCCAATAATTGCTATAGCATAAGAGAATCAAAAAGTTAATAGCAAAAGTCTGTAAAAATGCCTTATTTAACAGCAGAAAACGACATCAAAGCACTCATCGCTAAATTTGCCCAAGCTAAAGTCCTGTGGGTTGACACAGAAATAGCAGACTATAAATCCAACCCCAGATTATCTCTGATTCAGGTGTTAGCTGACTCCACAGATTCGAGTGGAGATGGCACTTTTCTACTAGATGTCTTGGATAAACCTGAATTGGCAAAAGATTTTATCAACCAAATCATGGTCAATCCAAATATTGAAAAAGTTTTGCACAACGCCAGCTATGACATCAGATTTCTAGGCAATGACGACGCTCAAAATGTCACTTGCACATTGAAAATGGCGAGACAGATTCCTTATTACATCCTGCCATTACCTAATCGACAACTCAAAACTTTAATAGAAACACTTTGCGGCATTGCTTATGTAGATAAAACAGAACAAAGCGGCGATTGGGCAAAGCGTCCTCTGACCCAGAAGCAGCTAGAATATGCCAAGATGGACGCGGTTTATTTAGCTGAAGTGCATCGTCGCCTGCTAGAAATCCTTGCCCAATGTTACCCCGAACCCGCAACGGAAAATTTGACAGCATTGGGCGAAAAATATCAGGAAATAGAATCTCAGTGGAAGCCGCTAGATTCAGAAATCGCTGAAGTGAAAGAACGCATTAAAGCAGGGATGCTGGCCCAAAAGCTCAAAGACAGTTCTTATTTTGAGCTTTCCAGTTCGATAGCTATGAAAGTAGATTTTCTAACCCTGGCAAGACTGACGCAAACTGAGGGAATTGAGTTAAATTTTCCGGTGACGCTGACGAAAGAAATTCAAAAACAGTTAGGCAAACTCATCGATCATCCATCTTTGGAAGTGGAGGATATTGCTAGTTGGCGGTTGAATTCTAATGTACAGCAGCGGCGAAAATCTACTAAGAAAATTGCGCCGGAACCGGAGAGTGAGGATTTAACAGCATTGGGGGAAAGGTACAAAGCAATTTTGCCCGAATGGAAGTTGCGGGATTCTGAAGTTGAGCACCTGAAAGAGCGCATTAAAAAAGCAATGTTGGTGCAAAATCAGGAAAATACTCCCCATTTTAAGTTATCCAGTTCGTCGATTTTGAAGGTAGATTTTGCTAAATTGGCAAAACTTGCGCTATCTGTGGGAGTTGAGTTAGATTTTATGGTGACGCTGACTCAATACATCCAAAAGCGGTTAGGGGAAGCGATTAACAAAATTGATGTGCAAATTGAGTATATTACGAGTTGGCGGATGACGGCTAAGACTATGGAAGAGGCAGATGATGATGAAATCCCTTTTTAACTATTAAAATATCACGTTTCCTCTCATTTTTCTGTGTTATCCAGGATATACGAGCGTGAGAAAGAGGTCTAGAAATAATGCCAAGTAAGGGGGGGTTGCATCCTGTATACCTGTTGATAAAAGCGATGTTTATTACGAGTTAAATTGATTAACTATTGTACAGATTCAGAATATTTATCCAAATAATTCACCCACTGCTCTCCATCTTGCGCCAACGCCAAAGATACTCCGTCTGCGGTATTTTTTGCTTTGTTCTTTAGGCAGAACTTCCCGGCTTTGGGGCAGGGCTGTTTCATTCTTAGAAAAACCAGGATTTTGTAGGGTCAATGCTAAGAGTGCCCGCCCCGGCCCAGACACGATAAATTGGGCATTTCAGCGATCGGGCAACCACGGGGGGTTTGCCCCTACAAGAGAATGAAACAGCCCTGCCCTCTAGGGCCGGCCTCAGTTATTCAGATTTAAGCGATGCCATATCAATTACAAAGCGATATTTCACATCGGACTTGAGCAGTCTTTCGTAAGCTTCGTTGACTTTTTGGATGGGGATGACTTCGACATCGGAAGTGATGTTATGTTCGCCGCAAAAGTCGAGCATTTCCTGGGTTTCCGCGATGCCGCCGATGTTAGATCCCGAGAGACTGCGGCGGCCCATGATCAGGCTGAATGCCGCGACCTCCAGAGGCTTCTCAGGTGCGCCGACAAGGGTGATGTTGCCGTCGCGGCGGAGCAGGTTGAGATAGGCGTTGATGTCGTGTTTGGCGGAGACGGTATCGAGAATGAAATCGAAGCTGCCAGCGTGCTGCTGCATTTCGTCAGCATTGCGGGAGACGACTACTTCGTCAGCACCGAGGCGGAGCGCGTCTTCCGTCTTGTCGGGCGAGGTGGTGAAGACGACGACGTGGGCACCGAACGCACGGGCGAACTTCACGCCCATGTGACCCAGCCCGCCAAGACCGACTACGCCGACCTTCTTGCCCTTAGTGACGCCCCAGTGGCGCAGGGGCGAGTAGGTGGTGATCCCGGCGCAGAGGAGCGGCGCAACCCCGGCGAGATCGAGGTTATCTGGAACGCGCAGAACGAAGCGTTCATCGACGACGACGCTATCGGAGTAGCCACCATAGGTGACTGGAGCAGTCTTGTGCTTGTCTGGGGAGTTGTAGGTGAAGATCACATTTTGGCAAAACTGCTCAAAGCCAGCTTTGCAATGGGGACAGGTACCATCCGAATCGACCATACAGCCTATCCCCGCGAGGTCGCCGGGCTTGTACTTCGTCACTGCT
This sequence comes from Microcoleus sp. B3-D2, assembly GCF_036705345.1. Classification (NCBI taxonomy): domain Bacteria; kingdom Bacillati; phylum Cyanobacteriota; class Cyanophyceae; order Oscillatoriales; family Microcoleaceae; genus Microcoleus; species Microcoleus sp. B3-D2. The sequence continues at coordinate 4,373 of NZ_JAUBUG010000083.1, read as the reverse complement.
GAACCAACTTGAGTGACCCGTCCGACGATCTCATGACCGGGGACGATCGGGTAGGTAGTAGACATGAAGTCGCTCCACTCATTACGCACCGAATGGACATCGGAGTGACAGATGCCGCAGAAGAGAATTTCGATCTGAACGTCATGTTCGGTTGGATCGCGCCGTGCGATCGTGTCGGATGCCAATGGTGATGTTGCACTAGCTGCGGAATAAGCTTTCGTGTTGTACATGGGTTGATGCTCCTAATTGGTTTGTGTTTGGTGACTGATATCGATCGCCGCTGACCTGTTCCATCCAGTCCACAGTCTTGTTGTCGAGGTCTGAATGATGATGCTTCTCGCGCGATCGCTAGAATGAACCGTCTGTTGATTTCGATAGCTCTTCATGGGCGCGCATCGCCTGCAACCGTTCCTCGACAGCCGGGGCGATCGCCGTGAGGGCATCGCTTCCGGCAACAAACAGTTTCGGCGGATTCTCCATCCTGGCGATCTTGACCAGAGCATCGCCTAACTTTGCCGGATCGCCCTGCTGCGTGCCGTTGTAGGCCGACCACGTATCCTGGACGTTGGCCTCGGCGGCATAGTCTTCGATGGCGTTGCTGGGCCATCTGACATTCTGGTCATCCAGAAGATCAGTGCGGAAGAAGCCTGGTTCGACGAGCGTGATCTTGATGCCGAACCGCTCGACCTCGGCTGCGACCGACAGTGAAAGACCCTCGATCGCGAACTTCGATGCGGCGTAGGCGGCGCAGTGCTTAAACCCGACTACGCCAGCAACCGAGCTGATATTGATGATGTGGCCCGACCGCTGCTGATGCATCACCCGTAGCACCCCGCCTGACCTACACCACACCATAGAAGTTCGTAGCGAACTGGCGTTCGATGTCGGTTGTGGTCATCTCTTCAAAATTACCAAGCAGACTGTAGCCCGCATTGTTAACCAAAACGTCGATGCGACCGAACCGCTTCACCGCCTCCTCGACGGCTGTTTTCGCCTGTACCTCATCGGAAACGTCCAACTGGACAAACGCAATATTCTCGCTTGCAACATCGCCCAAGGCATTACGCACTTTGTCGAGGTTTCTTCCGGTCGCCACGACACGATCGCCAGCCTGTAATGCCGCCTTGGCGATTCCAGTGCCGATACCACTGCCAGCGCCTGTGATCAACCAGACTTTGTTCATAGCCGTACTCCTTTCAAAGGCGAATCTCTTGACCAGTCAGATTAAATAAAAATCTAGACGCTGGCAAAAAGCCGAAATCATTTTTCATTGCTTTAGCTTCATTCTATGAATCCTTAAGGGCAAGCAATAGAACGATCGTCTAAGATTGTTGTACAATCCTGCAAACTTAGAAATGAATGCTGCAAAAACGAGTGAAAAGTGCGATATCAATTTAATGAATGACCCGCAGGCAAAGCGCGAGGCAGACAGAGCGCAAGCCAATAGAGACGAACTGACCCAGCGGATTGCACAGACTATTCCTCATGATGGAACGATTGAGCCACTGAAAGGATTGCACTTCAACCGCGCCTCCTCACCTTCGGAATGCGTTCATAGTGTCTCTATCCCTGCCTTTTGTGCGATCGCCCAAGGCAGCAAAGAAGCCCTTCTGAGCAGCGCGATCGCGCTTCAGTACGACCCGATTCATTCTCTGCTTGCTACGATCAAACTGACGTGAGTTTATTGGATGGGCCTCTGCTGGATGCTGATTATATAGCGGTTCTCAATAAAATGAGGTACACACCGCTCGCAACTGATGCCCACACCAGGCCTATGCCCTATGCCCTATGCCCTATGCCCTATGCCCGCGAGAGCACCTCATGTTACTGAGAAAGGCTATACCTGTTCGTTCATAGTTTCAACCGAACTCAGCGCCGCTTTGAGGGTATGCCAAGCCAAAGTTGCACACTTAACCCGCATCGGATATCGGGAAACACCTTGCATGATATTGAGTTTCTCCAACGGAGGCTCAAACTGAGTATTTCCCGCTACCATCTCGCGGAACTGTTCTACCATTAAAAGCACCTGTGAAATAGTTTTACCTTTGATAGCGATCGCCATTAAGTCAGCAGAAGCAAGGCACAAAGCACAACCTGCACCTTCAAATTTAATGTCTGCAATTTTACTTTCTGCTTCATCTAGTACCAGCGTTAAATCAACCACATCACCGCAATAGGGATTTTCTCCTCGGTGTTGACGGTGTACTGGGTTAGTTTTTCCTTTGTTTTGCGGTTTTCTGGCGTGTGTCAAAATTACTTGTTGGTAAATGTGGCGATCGTTAGTTTTCATAATCTCTTCACTCTTTAAAATTATTTAATAGCAACTGCTTGTAATCGTCCGGGGTATCAATATCTATCGCAGCTTCTGGTATTAGCAGAATCAATCCTGTATCTATATATTTTTGTATTAACGCTTTTGCACCTTTATCTCCTTCAAGCTGCATCAGTTCTGGAAATAAGGCATTGCTAAACAGGGCAGGTACACCTGTAGTTTCGTTATACTTTGAGGCAATAATTACTTTTTGCGTTTCTTGATAACACTGAATCAATTGATTGAAAACCTGGGGAGAAACTAGCGGCTGATCTGCAAGTGAGATGATAACTGCATCAAGTTTAGAGTTAGTTTTCAGTAGCATACTAATACCAGCGCGAATAGAAGAAGACATTCCCTCTTGCCATTGGGAGTTCTCTACAACTTGCACTGCCTTTGGCATTAGTTCCGGTTTAATTTGTTCTACATAAGCTCCCAGGACTACTATGATAGGTTGGCTCATAGAAGCTAAGGCAACTTCAACCGCATGGAGTATCAGGCTGCGTCCTTGATAAGAAAGCAATTGTTTTGGTCTTCCCATGCGGGTTGCAGATCCAGCAGCGAGAATAATTAGACCAATTTTAAATACCATACCCAAGTTTTGAATTTTTGATTATTAAGAACCTACTCGTATTAGCCATTAATTTTTTGATAATGGACTATTGATTGAATCATGAATTGGTACAGTGCGATTTCTTAAAAAACCACCTTGATGCTTTGCTGTTACTGCTTGAATTTCGGCGATAATCGCTAGAGCAATCTCTTCGGAATTATCTGCCCCAATGTCGAGTCCCACCGGACTATATAAATTTTGTTGCTGTTGTGGAGTGGGGATAACTCCTTCTTGTTGTAGTTCTTGCAATAATCGGGCTGTTCTTTTCTTAGGGCCAAGTACACCTAAGTATTTTAAGCCAGAAGGCAATAACACTCTCAGCAATTCCAGGTCGTCTAAATAATTATGAGTCATAACTACAGCAACAGTACGCTCATCTATATCGATTTTTTTTAATACATCCTGAGGAGAACAAAACTTAACTCGATCTGCTTCTTGAAAACGCTTTCGGCTTGCTTCCCGTTGGCGGTTATCAACTACAGTAATATGCCATCCTAACTGTTTGCCAAAGCGAACAACGGGAAGAACGTCATACCCAGCACCCAAAATTACCAGCGACAGCGGCGGCTGAATGACTTGAATAAAAACTTCAACTTTCCCGCCGATTAACTGATATTGTTTCCCTACCGAGGTTTTGTGTTGAAGTGCTGCTTGGGTATCCCTTAAAACCGCTGCTGCTAATTCCTCATCGCTGATGTGGTTGATGATATCTGAATTTAGTAGCAAGCGATCGCCTATTTGAGATTTGCTTTCACCCTCTATATTAAATACAGTTGCAATAGCACTCTCAAACCGAGCATCAAGGCATTTGTGGACAAAACTAATTTGGTTCGGCTCGTTTACTGGCAACGATTCAATCAAAACATAAGCAATGCCTTGACAGCCAAGCCCCAACCCCCAAATTAAATCTTCCTCGGAGGTCGAGTCATACTTAACCACACAAGGACTACCAGTGTTCATTACCTGCTGTGCTTTCTCAAATACATCACTTTCCAAACAGCCACCGCTAATTGCACCTACTATCAAGCCATCTGCACCCATCAACATTCGCGCACCAGGACGGCGATAAGTTGAACCTTCCACTTTAACTAAAGTTGCCAAGGCTAGCTTTTTCGTCGTGTCTTTTACTTGCTCTAAAGCAGCCTTAATATCGTGTAGTTCTTTCATTGCTCAGCCTAAAAATTTTTGTATCTCACTGTTTAAGTTTGATTATAAGGACTTCAGCATAGGGCACGATATAACGATACTTGCAAGTTATTGTACAATCCTGCAAAATTCTTCTTCTAAACTAATCATGGGACGAGCCTGTAAAGCTTTGGTCTGATGACTTTTAGCTTTTACTTGCTTGTCCCTTTCTTATCCCGAACTCACGTTACATATAAATCGCACGGCTCAGACGAACCCCGAAATCGGCATCCGGATTTGTCGTGGCGTCACCAAGCCGCTCTT
>NZ_JAUBUG010000082.1:0-30209 GCF_036705345.1 Microcoleus sp. B3-D2 | reverse complement strand
TAATCCGAAACATCTCAAAAACTGGTTTACTAATTGCTGCTACTGTACCTCATAACATCCGGAAGTGCTGTATATGCCAATCGCGCCGTAAGCAGCTCCCAAACCAATAAAAGCTTGTCCCTTTCCCAATAAATCGGCCCTGGATTCAGCTTGTGCTAAGCGCTGCTGCTGGTAAGAAATTGCTTTTTCATAATCTCCGATTGCGTAGTAAGTTGCGCCTAGATTGTTGAGCGCGTAGCCTTCCCTAGCGTCATCGCGGGAGAGTCTCGCCAGCTCTAAATTCTGCTGGTAGCAGGCGATCGCTTTGCTGTAGTCTTTCGGGGCAGTTTGGAGGGGGACTCCTGCCTGCTGCTCCAATAATTGTTCCTCAGTTAAGCACTGAATGGCACTCGGTGTCAGGCTTACTAAGCCATTGTTTAGAGGTGCGAGTTCAGGGAACTGAATGCCAGATGGTGCTGGTGATTTTGGTGGCACCGGGGAAGCTATGACCCCTGGTGGTTCTGGTGGCAGCGATGGTGCTGCTGCTGGTGCTGCTGGTGACGGCAGGGGAGATACGATCGCTGGTGGTTCTGGTGGCTGCGGGACGATGAGCGGTGGTGGTTCTGGTGGCTGCGGGGCAGAGCCAGGTTGGTTCACTGACGGCGGGAGAGGTATGAGCGGTGGTGGTTCTGGTGGCTGCGGGACAGGTGATGGTGCTGGCACCGGGGAAGGTATGACCGCTGGTGGTTCTGGTGGCAGCGCGGGAGCCACCTCCACCGAAGGAGTTTGTGGATTGCTAAGGAAGCTGATCTCACCTGCCTTGATTCCGCTAGTGTTGATGTTGCCCGAACTGATGTTGCCTTCTGAATAAAGGGTGACGCCGCCTCCGTTTCCAATGAAGCTAGAGGTTGTAATTCCACCGGTGGCGATCGCGTTTGTCCCATATAGGAAAATTGACCCACCGTTACCGGCTATCGAGGAAGCGTTCAAGGTGCTGGCGTTCGTATTGATGCTTCCCCCCGTGCTGTAGAGGGTAATATTGCCGGCATTGCCCGTTAAAGTTGAAGTATTCAGGTTTTCCGCTGTGATGTCCCCGGACGCTACCAGCGCGAGATCTCCGCCATTTGAAGTAATGGATGCTGCTTGAATGCTGTTTGCAGCGCCTAAAAAAACTGAACCTGCGATCGCGATATTGCCAACTTGAATGCTGGCAGGTGAAGAACTGGCGGGTGCTAGAGTGCTGTTTCCAGTGAGGGGAGTGGGTAGGTTGCCAGCCGTTAAAACCAACTGCGGTCGATCGCTAGATGCGGAAGTGATAGCGAGATCGCCGGCTGCGATCGTGCCTTGGGCTTGCACTTCCAGAGAAGCGCCTGCGTAATTACCAAAAGAGACGTTTCCGCCTGAGACGATCGTAGAACCGCCTGAACTTGCGAAGTTGCCGGGGCTACCTTGAAGTGTGGCAATTGAGAAATCGCTGCCAGCTCTGAAGAGGGCATCACCGGATACAGTACCGTTACTGGTAAGTGTGATGCGGCCGTCAGCGCTCAGTAAGCTTTGGGAGTGATTGCGCGCCTGGATGTCTATTTGGCGATCGCCCTGTACGGCTAGGTTTCCACCCGCATTAGTAACAAAAGAGTTAGCCGCGCTGTCGCGGATACGGACAATTTCCCCCGCTTGCAATTTCAAGTCACCGGTTGTTTGTAGTTGCCTGTTTGCTAGGGTCAGGTTACGCGCGGCTGACACTGTAGCCGTTTGAGCAGACACTGCTACTTTTTGGTTCGCACCTGTTACCTGAGTATCGGCGATCGCCACATCGCCAGCTTCTACCCGCAAGTCTGAATTCGTTAGCTGTACGCTTCCGTCGCTGTTAACTGTAACGCCTGTAGCGTTGTTGCTACCTCCTGTGAGCAGTTGGGACAGGGTGAGGGGACTCAACGGCACAGAAGCAGAATCTAGATTAGAAGAGGGGGAAATTTCTAAACTCAGCAAATGGCCTGCTTGAGAAATGCGGACTAAGTTTTCTCCGGGCACCGATGCGATCGCAATTTGCCCGGAAGGTGCTGACAAAGTACCGGGGCTGAAAACTGTTCCGCCTATTAAAGCTAGCGTTTGCCCGTTAGGTACGCGCAGTTGACCGAAATTTGCGATCGCCCCTGGCTGAGCTGTACCAAAATTTAAAATGCTTGGCGTTCCTATCAGCATAGCGTATTCATTAACGCCAACTGCCTGAAACCAATTGTTGCCAAATCCGATTCCGGTTGCTGTCGTTGCCAAGAAGGAACCAGGCACGTTCAGTTGAGCGTTGGAACCAAAAACAATCCCCGCCGGATTCATCAAAAATAAGTTAGAACTACCGCCTATTACTTGAATTAAACCGTTAATATAAGAAGCATCGCCACCCACAACTCGCCCTAAAATGTTGCGGATATTTGGCTGAGAAATAAAGTTAACAATTTGACCGTCTTTGAGTCCAAACTGCTGAAAGCTATGAAAGAGATTACTGCCGTCTTGTGAGAGCTGTCCCCCGTTGATGTTAAATTGATTGCCCGAGGCATTAACAGCAGTTCCTGTGCCATCGGGAGACGGAGTAATTGGCTGTCCTGTAGCAGCAGGTGAGAACAGTAATAAACCTAAAGATACCACCCAACTACAAGTCAACAGTTGCTGTTGATATCTTTGAGTTGTTCTTGTTATAATCATTAGACTTCTCCCTCAAAGAAATTCTTTGCTGAGCGCGCTTAAATTATAATAAAACTTTTTCCTCAAAAAACATGAGTGGAATTTAAGCTAAGCACGTTAAAAAGTGCGCCCGTAGCTCAACTGGCGAACGTTTATAGAACCCATTTGAAATCTAAGCCGCTGCAAGCCCGATCGGCATCAGCCTAATAACAATAGTCCGGAGAGTTTTTAGTTTATAGTCTGAAACCCTTGATTTTTCCTTGCTAGTTCGATTGCCGAATCGCCTTGAAAGCCATATTCTACGGTTGGTTATCTAAAAACTGTCCGAAGTCTTTTAATAAAACAAAAATTAACCTTGACACTCGCATCAACCAGAGTTCTCTCAAAATTAGTGACGAGGATTTTGCACGTCTCTATCCAAGCATTTGCCCGTTCTCTTCCCCTACCTTGCCACAACCGGAAAAAACAAGGATTCGAGGATGATCCCCTCTTCGTCTGTGAGGCTGGTAGAGTATGGCATAACTGCTGGATACGAATTTTGCAGTCACTTTACTTCAATACAGTAAAAAATGTCAAATGGGTTCTATAAAGGCGATCGCCCTTCCCACTCCCCCATCCCCTGAAGCCCGTGAAGCGTAGCTATCCCAGAGGGAATCGCCCTTTTATCCAAAATCAAAATAAGTAGACAGACAAAAAAATCTGTCCGCCTACTTAATCGCTAACTACAAATCACTCCCACTCGATCGTTCCCGGTGGCTTAGAAGTAATATCGTAAACCACTCGGTTCACCCCCTTAACCTCATTCACAATCCGATTCGAGATCAGTTCCAACAAATCGTAAGGAACCCGCGCCCAATCAGCCGTCATCCCGTCTTCACTCTTAATAAATCGCAAGACGATCGGGTAAGCATAAGTGCGCTGATCGCCCATCACGCCTACACTGCGAATCGGCAGCAAAACTGCAAAAGCTTGCCAAAGTTCACCGTACAATCCGTGCCGGTTAATTTCTTGGCGAACAATGAAGTCAGCATCCCGCAAAATATTTAGTCTCTCGGAGGTAACTTCTCCTATAATCCGAATCGCCAATCCCGGGCCGGGGAAAGGTTGCCGGTTCACGATTTCTTCGGGAAGCCCGATCGATCGGCCGACTTTTCGCACTTCATCCTTAAACAGTTTTCGCAGCGGTTCGATCAGCTTAAATCGCAAATCTTTCGGCAAACCGCCGACGTTGTGGTGGCTTTTAATTTTAACAGCAACTCGCTCGCCACTTTTCGGGTCTACATTAGTGTCAGCCGACTCAATCACATCCGGATAAAGAGTACCTTGTGCGAGGTAGTCGAAGGGGCCGAGACGCTTCGATTCTTCTTCAAATACGTTGATAAACTCGTGACCAATCCGCTTGCGTTTTACTTCAGGATCGGTAATCCCTTCAAGTTGAGCTAAAAAGCGTTCGCGAGCATTCACATACTCAACGTCAATGTGGAATTGCTCTTTAAATAATTTTACCAACCGTTCTGGTTCATACTTCCGCATAAACCCTTGGTCGATAAACATACAGGTAAGTTGGTCGCCGATCGCCTTATGCAGCAAGAAAGCCAAAGTAGAAGAATCTACTCCACCGGATAGAGCCAGCAAAACTCGTTTATCTCCGACTTGCGCGCGAATTTCGCGAATCGATTCCTCCACAAAAGTAGCTGTCGTCCAAGTCGGTTCGCACTCGCAAATATGGTAAACAAAATTGCGAATTAAAGCTATTCCCCCGATCGAGTGAACTACTTCTGGATGGAACTGAACGCCGTACAAATTTTTCTCGTGGTGAGCAACAGCAGCAGACGGAGTATTGTCCGTGTGAGCGAGGATCTCAAAACCCGGCGGCAGTTCAGTACAGGAGTCTCCGTGGCTCATCCACATCGTGCTGCCCTCTTCGACATTTGTCAGCAAATCCGTAGGATCGTCAATAAATAGCGATGCCTTGCCGTATTCCGCTAACTTAGATCGCTCAACAGTTCCTCCGAGCTGCTTTACCATCAACTGCATCCCGTAACACACTCCCAACACCGGTATTCCCAAATTCCAAATTTCTGGGTCGCAGTGGGGTGCTTTTTCATCGTATACAGAACTCGGGCCTCCTGAAAGAATAATTCCTTTAGGATTGATAGCTTTTAACTGTTCTGCCGTAGTCCGGTAAGAAATAACTTCTGAATATACTTGAGTTTCGCGAATTCGACGAGCAATCAGTTCGGAATATTGCGAACCGAAGTCGAGAATCACGATCATCTGGCGATCGCTCTGCCCCATAGAAGAGTTTGTGAGGTCTGATTCAGTTTTTATTTGAGTAGTCACGGTTATTGCGTAATTGCTAATTGCTAATTGGGTCGAAAGTAGGGGAGGTATTTGTCGCGGCTTCACTACAAGACTGAGGAAGGCGAGCAAGCATTAGTCACTAGGAATAAATCTTATTTATACTAGATTGCAGTCAGCGCTCGTAGTCGATTAATAGGGTCGAGGGCAAGCATAGATTTACTTCAATCCTTATCCTAATTAATTGAACTCTGGCGTCAAAAACTGCGTCCCCAAGCAACCTAGTATAATTAAGGTCTAGGGACAAAGAATTATTACTTGTTAAATATTATCCCTGAGCGATGTTTTAAACAGAATTCAGGGATATTCACACTACATTAACAAATTTGGGTCAAAAATGTATCTCCTATATCACTTTTAACAATAATTTTGCGATCGCGCCCGAACATCACCGAGCCCACGGAGATGCGCCGATTAGTGTGAGTAAAAATGCAATCCGATGACCGCAAGTCTATTTGTCGGGCGATGTCGCCGTAAATTCGATCGACCCAATTGCTCCCAAACTCCGCATCTAAAGCCCGCAGTTGCCCGAGAGCCTCTTCGGCTGTCGCTGCGGCAAAAATTGCGGAACAAGCATCGGCAGGCATTCGGGCCTTAGCAGAGTAAGCTGTGAGGATTTCCCTGCGCCCGTCAGCGAGGTGGTGGTGAGTGTGAAAAATTCCCGCTGCCAATTTCATCAGCTTCCCGTGATAGCCAAACAGCAAAATTGACTCCACGCCCTGATATCCGGCCTCTACCAGCAGCGGGCCGAGCCAGTTAGCGGTTTTGACTAGCCTGTCGGGATTAATCCCCAGTTGTCGCGCCAAATCCAAACCGTTTTCGCCGATGCAGAAAACCAAACAGTCAAACAGTTCGGCTTTTTGTTGCAGTTGTTCGCGGTAAAGTTCCAACTGTCCAGGGGCACTCAGCGGTTGAGAAATGCCAGTTGTACCCAGCAGCGAAAGTCCTTCTACCACGCCGAAAGCTTCGTTAGAAGTGCGGGTGGCTAGTTGCCGCCCAGACGGCAGAATCAGGGTGACAGTAATTTTTTCTCCCCGTGCGAGTTCTCGGCTCAGATTCGATCGCAACAGCCGCATTGCGTAATCATAGATTGCGGCTCCTCCACCGACTGTGTGACGCCCGATACCTTCACCGCCGAGAATCACAATCTGCTCTCCCTCTCCCCGATTCTCTCCCTCTTTCTCCCTCTCTCCCTCTTCCCAATTCCCCAATTCCACCATTGCCCAAACGGGGGTATTGCGAGTCAGATCGAGATTGTCCCCCGGATCGGAGCGAGTCACTCCTAAAGCGGTACGAGTTTTGAGTACAGACGCCTGTTCGATCGGAATTTCTGCCGTTATTTGCGGTTCCAGTAAATTTACTGATACGCTATCAACAGACTGGATACCCTCACGCAAGCACCGCAAAGCTGCAAGTGCGGCCGCACAGGCAAATACTGGCAGTGTATACCCGGATAAAGGTTGAGTTTTTGTCACGATCTAATGCAAAAATCCGTAAATTTGCCGAGGCTCGATATCACGCTGTAGCAATAATACCCCTCAAACATTTAAGCTTAATTTTAGGGTTTGCTGTTATCAGCAGTTAAGGTAATTTTTCTCAAGTAATAAATTTGTCCTACCAGTTGCCGATCTCAGCCACAATTTTTTTGAGGTGCGTTAGCGGAACCCTCGTAGAGGATCGCCAAAAACCCACTCCGAAGCCTTACGGACAGGTGCGGGGGATTTCCATAAACAACCCGGAATCTCGATCGTGAGCGCTGGGACTGAACAAACCGATTCCAGGAATTAGGTACAAATCGTTAGCAGCTATACTCGGCAAGTCGATCGTACTTCCTTCTATAGATTTAGCTAGCCGTAAAGGTTTGAGAGCGGAAGGGAGGATCGGGCGCGAAATTTGCTTTGGCCCTTGGGGCGACTTGTTTGAGGCGGAATTCGAGCAATTTTTGGCAGGCGAAATGCTGCGATAGCTTCCTTGTTAAGCGCTAAAACCTACTTTTGGACAATTGGCAAATTTATATCTCCCAAGCGGTTGATGTTCCACTAATCGCTTGCCATCTATATTAATAACCATTACCCGGAAGTGCCAGTCTAGCTTTCAAGCTCACATCTTGAAGGCGGGGCTGGTTTTATCTTAACAGGCTAGGTCAGCAATTTTTAGCAGAAAGATTAAATTTTATTTACACCGGCGCGTGAAAAATAATTTAATGACCAGCCAGCCTCAAACCATTACCAAACCAGGGTTGGACAGTTTTTACTCTAAAATCTACAATCTACAATCAATTGACTATGGTTGAACCAGTTGCAGAGTTAAATGAACCTCTATCTCTTCAGAGTCCAGAAATAGTAGACCCGAAAATATTTCAGCTCGTTCTCTCTGCAAAAACAGCTCTCAAATTTTCTAAAAAAGACGTTCGCTCAACCCTGAGAGCCTCAACTCTAGACGGCGTTTTTGCCACTATCTTCGAGTCGGCGACCACAGGCGTGCTGCTGAGCAACTTCTTGCTGCAACTCGGCGCCAGCAGCGTGGAAATAGGTATATTTTCTGCTATTCCGATGGTGGTAAATCTCCTGCAACCACTAGGAGCCTACATCGCAGACCGCACAACCAGCCGCCGCTGGTACAACCTATTAGTATTCGGGGCGTCGCGGCTGCTGTGGCTGGTGCTCGCGGTGGCAATTGTTTGGGGTTCCCAGCACCCAGACCTCCACCAATTGCTGCAATGGACGCTGGTAACAGTCGTAGCAGCTAGTGTGCTGGCAGCTTTTGCCAATTCTAGCTGGTTCAGTTGGATGGCTGCTGTGGTTCCTCAGCGCTTGCGGGGACGCTATTTTGGCTTTCGCAACAGTGCTGTCAGCTTCATCACTTTGCTGGGAGTGCCGTTGATGGGATTGGGAGTGTCAACTTGGGACGGCGGGCCAATTTTTGGCTACGGTATTGTTTTATTTGTGGGTGTTTTGGCGGGAATGATTAGTTTGGGGTGTCAATCCTTCATGGGTGATGTGAATCCCCAGGTATACAAAAAAGATGCAGAGAGCGATCGACTTACAGAGAAAAAAGAAAGGCAAATAACAGATTTTGTGCCTTCTGTGCTGAAAGATTCTAATTTTTTAATGTTTATTCTTTACTTCAGTGTGTGGACATTTGCTGTCAATCTCAGCGCGCCTTTTTTTAATATCTACCTGCTGAAAGATTTAAGCTTGGATGTGAGTTTGGTAACGATTTACACCAGCTTAAGTTCCGGCGCAAATCTACTGCTGCTGATGTTTTGGGGCAAGTTGGCCGATCGCTGGGGAAATCGCCCACTGCTAATTGCGGTTGGGCTGGTGGTAGCGGTAACGCCTTTGTTGTGGTTGGGTACGGGCAATTACCCTTTTGCTCTATGGGTGTGGCTGCCGCTGCTGCACTTGTTGGGGGGAACGACTTTAGGCGCGATCGGGCTGTGTACTAACAATATTCAAATGGAGATAGCGTCGATCGAGCAACCCTCGACTTATTTTGCGATCGCCGCAGCAGTTTCGGGAGTAGCTGGGGCTTTGGGAACTACCGCCGGCGGCTTTCTTGCCGAACTTCCTGGCATGAGTTTGGGAGCAGTGTTTGCCCTCTCGGCTGGTGTTCGCTTGATTGCCCTTCTGCCTTTGGTTTTGGTGCGAGAACCTCGTAGCCAGTCGCTGCGGTCGATCGTCCCCACTTTGGGACGTTTCAATTTAAACCGCGGCTAGGAAATTTTCGCACAAATTTACCGATCGAGAAACCAGAAAAGCCCACAGATTGTTAAAAACTTCAAGCACATCGCAGAAAATCGGAGAGTCGCTGCAACAAATTTTAATCCAAAATATAGTCCAAACCTGTTATGTGTTCGGCCAATACGTCACCATTATCTTGCAGCTAAGTGACAAATCGATAAGATATAGCTGTTCTAAAAACTGACCAAGCAGAGCGTAAATCTGTTTAAATGTTTGTTAGCTTTGGCATCCGCTCGTTACTCCTGTTAGGAGAATCGAGCCTTTTCCCAGAACCAAAGCTACTATTTCACGCTCTAAATTTTTTACGTTTTAAGAGAATCGAGCCTTTTCCCAGAACCAAAGCTACTATTTCACGCTGTGTTTTTTATTTAAGAAATATTAATAATATTAACATTTTAATACAGCAAACTAGACTAGATGGTGTTTAAGGACTAATATCCTGAGAACCGAAATAACTCAAGATTGCCCAGCCAGATAACAATTTGGTCTAGCAAGAAATTATGAGGGATCGCGTGAGGTGACAGAAAAATGGGAAGTGGCAATTCTCTTGTAACCGATTACCAATGACAGGTCGCTATCAAATTTTAGATTCAAAGAGAGAATATAAAAATGACGAAACCAGGGAAACGTCTGATAGTTTGCTGTGATGGAACTTGGAACAAACTAGATACTCAGTGCCCAACTAATGTGGTTAAGCTTGCCCAGGCCGTGAAACGGACAGCCAGTGAGGGGGTTCCGCAGATCGTGTTTTATGACGAGGGAATTGGAGTGGACAGTAACAAGATTGTGGGCGGAGTCACTGGGCTGGGAATTGATAAAAATATACAAGATGCCTATCGTTTTCTTTCTTTCAACTACGATCGCGGTGACGAAATCTATCTATTCGGGTTCAGTCGCGGTGCTTACACAGTCAGGAGTCTAGCGGGGATGATCTATTGCTCCGGTCTCCTATCCCGCCGTTATGTTACCAAGGCATCAGAAGCTTACGAGCTTTACCGTAACCGAAGCATTAAACCAAATGATGAGGAAGCAAAGAGGTTCCGCAAAGAAAACGGCAAAGATCGGGGCGAGCGCGTCCCGATTACCTTGCTTGGTTGTTTCGACACCGTTGGAGCCCTTGGTATTCCTCTTGTACCCGCCTTGAAGAAGTTTGAGGGACAGCTCAAAACAAGGTACAAATTCCACGACATCACTTTAAATAAGGATATTGAGAATGCGTTGCACGCCGTTGCGATCGACGAAATTCGCGAAGTCTTTGATGTTACCCCGATGAAGAAAAATCCTGATGCCCCGAACCAGAAGCTTCGTCAAGTTTGGTTTCCAGGCCAGCATAGCTGCATCGGCGGTGGTACGCCAGAATCCCGCGGGTTATCAGATGCTGTCTTGAAGTGGATGTTGGATCAAATCAGTCACCTTGAATTGAAGCTTGAATTCGAGCCAGAAGCCATTGAGGATATCAAGCCTGATTATAAGGCTCCATTTAAAAACGATCCTGGGTTCTTCAAATGGGCAGGAATCAAGTGGCGCGAGGTGGGGGATACCATTGAGGATCTTCATGAAAGCGTGATCGAGCGATTGGAAAAAAGCCAAGACTATCGGCCTAAGAATCTGCAAAAGATTCTCTCCAAAGTAATTGAAAATCGAGAAAAATGATAAAAATTTATCAAACTCTCAGAACCGAACATCAGAAAATTTTGTAATCTACCTAATCTACAACAATCGAAAGGAAAAGGAATCATGACAAGAGATACATCTAGAGATGGATTGAGCAACAAAGCTTTAGCATATACCTTGACTCATTTCAAACCAATTTGGGACTTAGTTCAAAGTTACGAGCCTCTGAAACGTAAACTAAACAAATTTTTTCTCAATAGCATCATTTACAAACTTCCGACTCGCCCGCTTCCCTATAGCTTAATGGGCTTAGATTCCAAAATTCCAGGGACAGATATTCCCAAGAAAACTGATACCTATATCTCTTGGGATTCACTTACAGACAAGACTTATACTGGGCGACATTTACCTCCCGATCCGGAATTTAACAAAGAAGGAAATTTACCACCACTGGACAAAGTAAAGACCTTATTCCAAAAAAGAGACGGAAAAACCATTTATTCGGAAAAATCGACTCTGCTCTTTCCCTATTGGGTGCAGTGGTTTACAGATAGTTTTCTGCGGATAGATCAGCAAAACCGCTTCAAAAATACCTCCAACCATCAGATTGATATGTGTAATGTTTACGGGTTGACCCGCAAACAAACAAATATGCTCAGAGCTTTCAAAGACGGTAAATTTAAAACCCAAAAACTCAAGCGAAAAGATGGCGTAGAAGAAGAGTATCCACTCTTTTATTATGCAGATCCTGAGCAGGGTATTATCGATCCTCAATTTGAAGGTCTTCATGCACCCCTTAATGATGAGAAAAGACAACCCCCCGAAAAGAAAGGCAAGCTATTTGCAATGGGAGTTGAACGGGCAAACGTCCAAATTGGCTATGTCATGCTCAACACTTTATGTATCAGGGAGCATAATCGAATTTGTGATGTTTTGTCCAAAAGCTATCCGGAATGGGACGATGAGAGGCTCTTCCAAACCGCGAGAAATATTCTCATGGTGATTGTTCTCAATATCATTATGGAAGAGTACATTTTCCACATTACGCCCTATAATTTTAGGTTCTTTGCCGATCCTGAAGCTTTTACCAAGGAAAGTTGGTATCGAGAAAATTGGATGGCGATTGAGTTTAGTTTTGTC
Source organism: Microcoleus sp. B3-D2 (assembly GCF_036705345.1). Lineage (NCBI taxonomy): Bacteria > Bacillati > Cyanobacteriota > Cyanophyceae > Oscillatoriales > Microcoleaceae > Microcoleus > Microcoleus sp. B3-D2. The sequence continues at coordinate 18,693 of NZ_JAUBUG010000082.1, read as the reverse complement.
TATCGCTGGCATAGTGCGGTTCCTGAAACCTTTATCTATGACGGCGAAGAAACATCCATGTACGATTCCCTCTGGAATAATCAGATGTTAATCGATAAAGGGTTGGGTGCATTGATGGAAGAAAGTTGTTCCCAACCAGGCACTAGAATTGGTTTGTTTAACACACCTGATTTTAAGATCGCAGGAACACCCTATACATTTATTGATGCTACCGAACTAGCATCTGTTAAACTCGGGCGGCAGGCGCAGTTAGCCAGTTATAACGATTACCGCGAAATATGTGGTTATCCCAGGGTGACTGATTTCAATCAAATTACGGGTGACCCATACGCTCAACAGAAATTAAAAGAGTTGTACGGTCATGTTGATAAGATTGAACTATTTGTCGGATTGTACGCTGAAGATGTCCGGAAAAATTCAGCAATTCCGCCTTTAGTAGCACGGATAATTGGCATTGATGCTTTCTCCCAAGCTTTAACTAATCCTTTGTTATCGCCTAAAGTCTTCAATAAGGAAACTTTTTCCGAGGTTGGTTGGGAAATTATCCAAAATACCAAAACAGTCTCTGACTTAGTGAATCGTAATGTTCCTCCAAGCGATCCCAAGTACAAAGTCTCCTTCGATCTTTAAGTTGTAGCTGACAATTAAGACTCAAATTAGTTGGGGGCGCAAAGACACCTGCGCCCTCAAAAATGAGGAAGAAAAAGGCGATCTTTTCGCAAGCGATCGGCTACCGCAATTCGGAAGCAATTGCACCAGCAGCTATACTGTTTCACAGATGCAACGGTTTGTGTAGAACCTTTTTTAGCGATTAACCGAAGGTTATTTATGAGCAAGAAGTTATTTACCGAATATCCCGAACAGGACGAACGCAAATACTACGATCTTTTGGTTGAGCAAGCCAAGCTTCGGATGGATAATCTTTACGGCAATAAGGAGCGGGCGCTGCGAGATACTCACGCCAAAGCTCATGCGTGCGTTAAAGGAACTCTGGAAATTTTTGACTTTGATGAGGAAGCGATTAAACGGGAATTGGGCACACGCGCTTCGTTAACTTCTTCGCGACTCAATGCTATTTCCCTTAAGCAAGGTTTGCTAGCAAAACCCAAAGAATATCCTGTTTGGTTGCGATTTGCTAACGGGGCTACCAAAGTATACCCTGATTACCAAAAAGATTCGCGCTCAATATCAGTGAAAGTGATGGGGGTGGAAGGGGAACGACTGGCGCAAAGCCACGAGTCAAAAACCCAGGACATCATTGTTCACAATTCAGAGCTATTTGTGAGCCAAACCATCAAAGACTACTACGGCTTTTTTTCTGCTCTGGTTGAATCACCAGAGGCATTGAAAAAGTGGCTAATACGACATCCCAGACACTTTCTAGCTGTCTCAACGCTTACGGGTAGCCGGACTCCGAAGAGTTTGCTAACAGCAAAATATTGGAGCGGTTCACCCTCTGCTTTGGGTCTCCATCCCGATTTCGATCCCTCCCAGCCTGGTCGAGTTCCTGTCGAATATCCTGCTGTAATTAAGTATGGGTTTACTCCGGTTTCATGCAAACCACCGCACGAGATAATTCCAGAACAATCTCGACCGGGAATCCCTAAAATTCCCTTTGTCGATCGCGCTAAAGCCTTGGGTTTAGATCCCAATCAACCAGACAATTATTACCGGGATGACCTAATTCAAGCCCTGGCGAAACCTGATGCCCAATACTGTTGGGATTTTGGCATTCAGTTCCAAACCAGCCTAAAAATGCCGATCGACGATGGCATCAATGTCTGGAAGGAAAAGGAATCACCCTTCTTGAGAGTAGGTCGTCTCACCGTCAAGCATCAGATTATTGATTATGAAAAACAATCTGATTTCAACGAAAACCTGAGATATTCTCCCTGGAACGGCTTAGCAGTTCATCGTCCAGTAGGTGCGATCAATCGGATACGCGGTGTTGTTTACCCCGTTGTAGCGAATTATCGCCTTCAAAAGCGAGGTCTTGTCCACCAAGAACCAACCGGAGAAGAAACATTTTAAGGGAATAATTTGAGGCTGGGACATCATATCATTTCCGGTTACACTCATACATGATGTTGACGGTTGACTGTTGACTGTTGACGGTTCACTGTCAACAGTCAACAGTGAACTCGAATTTACTATTCCGATGCTAACGGATTTGATATCATTTAATGCCAACAACCAGGTCGGGTCTGAGCAAATGGCAATTCAAGGAAGTTAACAAGGGAAACCTTCAAAAAATCCCATCCCTTTTTAGGGGGTGGGAGTCTTGAAAATTATTAATTTTTAGTGCTCAGTCCTTAGTCATCATTATTCAGTAGCAATTAATCAATAACTGGGTTCGTACCCAATTATTAATTATTCTGCTAGCAACCAACTGATGACTAATGACCAACGACTGATGACTAATAAATTAGGCTTGCCGTGAGTAGTATTCCACCACTAGCAGTTCGTTAATCTGTAGAGCAATCCACTCGCGTTCGATAACGCCGTTAACTTTGCCAATTAGTTTTTGCTTATCAAATTCCAAGTGATTGGGCAAGTGAGCCAAGCCTGGGTCTTTGAGATTAGCTTCTACCATTGTGCGCGAGCGCTCTCTATTTTTCACCGCAATCACATCACCAGGCTTGCACTGATAGCTGGCGATATTGACTTCACGGTCATTGACAGTTATGTGACCGTGATTTACCAATTGTCTAGCGGACGGAATGGTTGGAGCCATTCCCATCCGAAACACAGTATTGTCCAAGCGCATTTCCAAAAATTGCAGTAACACTTGACCTGTGGAGCCCGTGACACGGCGGGCTTTGCGGACGTAACGGAGCAGTTGGCGTTCCGTCACACCGTAATTGAAACGGAGTTTTTGCTTTTCTTGCAAGCGAACCGCATACTCAGAGAGCTTTTTGCGGTTTTGACCGTGCTGTCCAGGCGGATAATCTCGTCTGGGAGTTTTGCGGGTTAGACCCGGCAACTCTTTCAGGCGACGGACGATTCTCAATCGGGGGCCTCGATATCGAGACATTTATTTTCCTCTCTAATATCTGTATGCAATTTTATGCAGACTCTATATTATATGTTGGTAACGGTCAAAATTCCAACAAAGATCGATAAAAAAACGATCGACCGGAGGGCGATCCATAATGTGCGGTAAATTCTGAAGGAAAAGCCGATCGCTCGATCGCCCCAATCAGCCAAAAAAACTCACTACTCGATCTGCCATGCACAACCGCAAATTTTCCCGCACTTCTTCCCCAAAGCCAGCACCGACAGGCTCAAGCCCTACCGGGCGCTGGATCTTGGCTCTCGGCACGCAGCTAGCAGCACTTGGTTTGTTGGCAACAGCACTGCCAATCTCGCCAGCATCAGCCATCACTATTAGAATCCCTCGCAATAGGAATCCCTATCGCGTCTGTGCCCTGGAACTAATCGAAGCCGGAGTGGGGGCAGAGGTCGCCGCCGCGGCTTGTGCTGACGCCCTCCGCCCCCGCGACATATCTAAATGCGTCCTCCAAATCAACCGCAAAACCAATATTTCGGGTGTCGAAGCGCTCTCTAGCTGTCGGCGGGTGCGGCGTCCCAACGAATTGGCTACTTGCGTAGTGAATATTAACGGCAAAAGTCGAACTCAACCTGCGGCTCCCCTGGTAGTGCTTGAGGGATGCCGCCGCAGTTTATTGCCACAACAGTTGGCTGAATGCGTAGTCGGTTTGAGCGGCAGGCTCGACTTTCCCACCGATCGGTTAATCGCCACTTGTCTTGACCCCAGCGGCAGCGTGAGCCAGTTGGACGGGCGTCCTGCACCTACCCCTCCTGTGGAGCTAATTCCACCGCCTTCGCCCCCCAATTAATAACGGTTGACTGTTGACTGTTAACGGTTGACGGTTGACTGTTGACTGTTGACTGATGACTGTTAACTAATGACTGATGACTACTTTTTCCTAATCAAATGTCAGAATTTTTTGCTCAAATTACAGTCGAAGAATTAGCTCGCCAATTAGCAGAAACCAATGCTGATAAATTGCAGCTTGTAGACGTGCGGGAACCTTACGAAATCGAACTCGCGGCGCTGCCGGGATTTGTAGCTTTTCCGCTGAGCGAGTTTGCCGAATGGTCTGGTGAAATTGACGCTAGACTCGATCGCGACACAGAAACCCTAGTTCTGTGCCATCACGGAGTGCGATCGGCTCAAATGTGCCATTGGTTAACCGATCGAGGATTTACCAACGTTAAAAATATCGTTGGTGGCATCGATGCTTACTCAATGGTGGTCGATCGAACCGTCCCCCGCTATTAACATCAAATCCAGTTCTTAACTATGTTTTTTTCAGAGTCCGCGCAGGCGGACTTTGTGTGTGTATAAACGAATTATATTTCCTCGGAATGAGCTAATTCACAGCAGCAAATCTAAAATTTAAAAGCGTACTCATAGTGAGCCGATCGCGCCCCTGCCTTTTCGAGTCATAAAGAGCCTCATCAGCCGCCAGTAGCAGCGCTGTCGCATCATTTTCCTCGCTCGGAACAACGCTGGCAATTCCTAAACTAATCGTTACCACAGGATTAGGCAGACCGTCAAGACTCTTCGGGTTAAAAACAATCTTCAAATCTTTCACTTTCGCTCTAATTTGTTCGGCAACAACCACAGCCGCCGACGCATCAGTTTCAGGTAAAATCACAGCAAACTCCTCGCCCCCGTAGCGAGCAGCTACATCAGCAGGACGCTGGAGCGATCGGCGAATTGTCTGAGCTACCAATCGCAAACAATCATCGCCTGCTTGATGTCCGTAGGTATCATTATATATTTTGAAATAATCGAGATCGCACAAAATTAAGGATATCGGAGACCCCTCGCGAGCCATGTGTTCCCATTCGGTTCGCAAGCAACTATCAAAATGCCGTCTGTTACCAATTTGAGTAAGTTCGTCCACATTCACCAAAGCTTGCAGCCTTTGATTTTCTTGCTGCAACTGCTCAAAACGAACCACCGACCACTTGTCCTCGCACAAATTTTGCCCTTGAAAATACAGGCGATATAATTCGCAAGACAAACTACAGTTATTTCCCTCTAATTTGACCAGTCCCATGCTGTCTAACTGATAAGCCATCAAAGGTTCGAGGTGAATGCTATTTTTAGCATCGACAACTTGTTGGAATGCGGAGGCGAGTTCGGGCTGCTGTTGAATGGCGATCGACTGATTTTGCAAGTAGTCGCTATAAATTCCGCTGTGAGTAGGAGCTGCTGTTAACAGTTCTGCCAACTCGGCTCGCCCCATTTCCTCGCCCGGTTCCTCCCGATCGACGGACAGGCGATTTTGCAGCAAAATTGCCAGGTGATACAGCGCTAAATGCACTAAATAAGGATGCCCGCCTACCATGTTCATTAATTGCTCTATCGGATCGCGATCGCTCCAGTTTAGTCCGTATCTGCCCGCCAAATCTTGGACTTGTTCAACAGTAAATTCTGAGAGTTTAATCGGCATTCCTACATTAAATGGAGATTGATTAACATTCAAAGCAATATAATTTTCTGTTGAATGAATGACAACGGTGCGGAGTTTTTGCCAAATTTTGCTAGCGCGACCTTGTTCGTACCAAAAACGGATGACCGACAGAAAATCTTGAGCAATATTGGTGCGTTCAAATACTCGATTTATTTCGTTGATCACCAATACCATAGGACTGTCAATTTGTGCGAGCAAATAGTTTTCAAAGTAAATAGTGCAGCTTACCTTGCTGCCCATATCTTCATCCCAGAATTCATCAATATTTGGTTCGAGTTTGAGTTGCCGAGCGACATTGACACAAAGCCAGCGCAAAAATTTATCTAAACTACCAAAAACGGCTGTGTCGGCTTGCTGAAAGTCTAAAGTTACTGTGCGGTATCCACGATCGACTGCCGCGTCAATTATCCGCAGCATCAGCGAACTTTTGCCCATTTTTTTGGGAGCTTTAATGCGAACGAGGCCTCCGGGTTTGCTAATTTCTGCACAGACCAGGGCTTCGGCCCCTGAGCGCTCAATATAAAATGGAGAGTCAAGCGGTATGGGGCCGCCGGGAAAATCTAGCTCGGCAACTGTTTGGATCGAGTTTGGTGATTTTTGGAGTCCTGCCATAGTCCTTGCACAAGGCGATACCCTGACTGTATCTTACCTTTGTCAGGTTAGGAGGTAGACGAGCGGTGTCCAAGATCGATCGACAATCCTACAATATCTAAGTTTTTAGGGACTTCCCGGAACTGACCGAAAAGCCAGACACAAGCCTCCGGCTGTCTTACGTGGGGATAAGTCGGTAGCGGTTTCAACCGCCTTGAATATTTAGCTCGTGTTCTCTTGTATTTCTTGAAAAAACGTTCCTTCGATAACTCAAGAAAAAAGTAGAATAGGCCAAGGAGGTAAAGTAAGTGTTCCATCTGACCTACGAATTCAAACTTAAGCCCACAGTAGCACAAGTAACAATCTTTGAAGATTGGCTAGAACAATGCCGTCGTGTATACAACTGGGCGCTGGCAGAGCGCAAAGATTGGTTTAAATCTCGTAGTTGTGAAATTAACGCTTGCTCAATTCGCGCTGAATATATAATTCCCGCCTCCGCACCCAGACCGACCTACGCCAGTCAGTGTAAGGGTTTAACTCAAGCTAGAGCAACTATACCAGCACTGAAAGCAGTTCAAGTGCACGTTCTGCAACAAACTCTTAAACGGCTTGAACGCGCATTTGTAAATATGTGGGAACAAAAACACGGATTTCCTCGCTTCAAAAAAGTTGGGAAGATGCGCTCTTTGGTATTTCCTCAGATGGGAGTAGAACCTATCAAAAATAGTGCTGTTAAACTACCTAAGATTGGCTGGGTGCAGTTTCGCCAAAGTCGCGAAGTACCAAGTGAGGCAATACTAAAACAAGTGCGCGTAGTTAAGCGTGTGTCTGGCTGGTATGCAATGCTAGCTTTGCAATGGGACGTTTCAATCCCCGATATCATTCCACATGGAAACCCAGTGGGGCTTGATGTTGGCTTGACTAATTTTATTGCAACTTCGGATGGGCTTCTAATTAAACGTCCCAAGTTTTTTATTGATGCAGAACGCAAGCTTAAATTACTGCAACAGAGTGTCAGTAGAAAACGCCTAGGCTCAAATAATTGGAAGAAAGCTCAGAAAAAAGTGGCACTGCTGCACGAGTACGTAGCCAACTGCCGAAAAGACTGGCATCGCAAGCTATCACACAAAATCTGCAATGATGCAGGGATGGTTTTTGTCGAGAATTTGAATCTGGTCGGGTTATCGAGAGGAATCTTGGGCAAGCATTGTTTAGATGCTGGTTTTGGTCAATTCTTCAACATTCTCGAACAAACTTGTTTTAAACGTGGTGCGTACTTTCAAAAAGTAGATGCCAGAAAAACAAGTCAAATTTGTCCAAATTGCGGTACAGAAACAGGCAAAAAAGACCTATCAGAACGCACTCACAGTTGTTCGAGCTGCGGGTATATAACAGATAGAGATGTAGCCTCGGCTCAAGTAGTTTTAATTAGAGGGCTTGCAGCCGTAGGGCATACGGTGAAGATGCTTGGTGAGGGTAAATTCATTGGAATCCCTGTGAAGCAAGAATCCCCCGGCTTCTAGCCGTGGGGAGTGTCAATTTGCTATAGTAGTGTCACTTTACCCAATCTCAAACCCTGCTTCAACACTTCTCCAGACCGACAAAAATTCGACGGTAGCCCAGACGCGATCATTCTTGGCCTTTACCGGAAAAATAACTCGTCGGCCGTAGATGTCGTGCAGGAAGAGTCCCCATCAAAGGAGAAATAATCATTGTCACGCCGCTACCTGTTTACCTCTGAATCCGTCACTGAAGGCCATCCCGATAAAATCTGCGATCAAATTTCAGATACGATTTTAGATGCCTTATTGACTGAAGACCCTAAAAGCCGCGTCGCAGCGGAAGTTGTCGTCAACACCGGCTTAATGCTGCTGACGGGCGAAATTACCACTAAAGCTCAGGTAAATTACATAGAATTAGCCCGGAAAAAAATAGCCGATATTGGCTACATCCACGCTGACAACGGCTTTTCGGCCAATAGTTGCTCAGTGTTGGTGGCTCTTGATTCTCAGTCTCCCGATATTGCTCAAGGGGTGAACACAGCCCACGAAAGCCGGGAACAATCGAGTGAAGAGGAATTGGACGCCATCGGCGCTGGCGACCAAGGTTTGATGTTCGGCTTTGCTTGCAACGAAACGCCGGAAATGATGCCTCTGCCGATCAGTTTAGCGCACCGGATTTGCCGTCAACTGGCAGCAGTCCGCAAAACCGGTCAGTTATCTTACCTGCGTCCCGACGGCAAAAGCCAAGTTACAGTCATCTATGAGGACGGCAAACCTGTTGGCATAGATACAATTTTAATTTCTACGCAGCACACCGAAACGATCGGCGACATCACAGACACAGCCGCAGTTCAAGCCAAAATCAAAGAAGACCTGTGGACTGCGATCGTCCAACCTGTGTTTGCCGATATTAGCGTGAAGCCGGATGCAGAAACTCGCTTCCTTGTCAACCCCACCGGCAAATTTGTGGTCGGCGGGCCTCAAGGAGATTCGGGTTTGACGGGCCGCAAAATTATTGTGGATACCTACGGCGGCTATTCCCGCCACGGCGGCGGCGCTTTTTCTGGGAAAGACCCCACCAAGGTAGACCGCAGCGCGGCTTATGCTTGTCGCTACGTTGCTAAAAATATCGTAGCGGCTGGTTTGGCCGAAAAGTGCGAAGTGCAGTTGAGTTATGCGATCGGCGTTGCGCGGCCGGTTAGCATGATGATCGAAACTTTTGGCACTGGAAAAGTTGATGACGATCGCCTTTTGGAAGTTGTGAAGCAGCTTTTTGAACTGCGTCCTGCGGGCATCATTCAGGCATTTAACTTGCAGAATTTGCCGGCTGAAAGAGGCGGTCGTTTCTATCAAGATGTGGCGGCTTACGGTCACTTCGGGCGCACTGATTTAGATTTGCCTTGGGAGGAAACTGATAAGGCGGAACTTTTGAAAGAAGCTTTGAGCCAGAAGTTGTCTGGAGTAGCTGGATAGTACAATTTCGGGGTGCGCGCAGCGCACCTTATCCATAAATAATATGGGGTGCTACCAATCAATGTAGGGTGCGTACTCCGCACCTTATCCATAAATAATATAGGCGGTTATTCGGCGCATCTTATCCATAAATAATACCGGGTGCTACCAATCAATAACGTAGCGGATTCAGTACCCACCTTCAAAGAAAAAAAAATAAATAAATGCGATTTTTCACACCTTTTCAATCAGCAATTCGCAGTTTTGTTTCTTCCCTCCAACAGCGGTTGGGGACTACTGGAGTTTCTGCACCAAATCCCGCAGCCCTGCCAAGTTCGTTTGCGACTAACAATCCTGGTGGAATTCGCGGCGTTTGGATAACCACCACTGACTCCAAAGTTCTCACATCAAAAGAGCGAATTGCTGAGGGAATGAACTTTCTCGCCGATACGGGATTTAATACCGTTTTTCCTATAATTTGGAGCCAGGGTTATACGGCTTATCCTTCTAAAATTATGCGAGAAAAATTTGGGGTGGAAATTGACTCGCGCTATCAAGGTCGCGACCCCTTAGCAGAAATATGTGTTGAGGCAAAGAGAGCGGGTTTAAAAGTTATTCCTTGTTTTGAATACGGATTTGTGAGTTCTTACAATCGCAAGGGCGGTCATTTGCTGGCGAAAAAACCTGAGTGGACCGCCCGTGATGCCAGCGGCAATTTACTTAAAAAAAATAACTTTGACTGGATGAATACTCTTGACCCGGAAGTGCAAGACTTTGTGCTGGGGTTGATGCTGGAAGTTGCTAAGAATTATCCGGTAAACGGCGTTCAAGGAGACGATCGCATTGCGTTTCCAGTAGAAGGCGGTTACGACGAAAAAACGGTTAAACGCTATCGAGAAGAGTGCGGTAAAGCAGCGCCATCGGATTGTAAAGAGCCACATTGGCTGCAGTGGCGTGCTAATATTATTACTGAGTTTGTGGCTCGTTTATACCGAGAAGTGAAAGCGATTAATCCTGATTTGTTGCTATCGATGTCGCCGAGTCCTTATGACTGGGGACTGGCGGAATATTTGCAAGATTCTAAAGCTTGGGTTGACAAAAATTTGGTGGATCTGCTTCACCCGCAGTTTTATCGCCGCGATTTTAATGCTTACAAACAATTGGTCGATAAAATGATGTCGGGACAGCTTAGCGGGCAGCAAGTAAAGTGCGTGTCGCCCGGTATTTTGTTGACGAATCGAGGCAGCAAATATAGCATAACTCCCGAGCTGTTGTTGCAAGTAATTGCTTACAACCGCTCTTGCGGCATTCAAGGAGAAGTGATGTTTTTTTACGAAGGTTTGCGAGATAACGATAACGCTTTGGCTAAGGTTTTGAAACAAGGGCCTTATGCTCGTTGAGAGATTGTCCCGCAATCAATCTGTTTCCGGTTGGCAGCAGTCAATCGATTTTAGATTTTAGATTTTAGATTTTAGATTGAAGTATTGACCCCACTGATAAATTCGGGGGGCAAGTTTCATCGGATACAGGTTTTTTATTTATTTGTGGACGGATGAATCCAGGGGCTTGTATCCTCGATGCTTTCGGTCAACCGCGCCGATCGCTATTTCAAACCAAGTTGGTATAAAATGATATAGCCTTTCTCAATAAGCTTTTATGAACAGGCAAGATGCCTGTTCCACAAAGAGTGAATTTTATTATTGTGGAACAGCCATCTTGCCTGTTGCTGACAATGGTGCAAGATGTGAGTATAAAATGATATAGCAGAGCTAGATCAGTTAAAAGCGCAGCGATGCCAAGCAGCAAGCGCTACTAATTGTCAAGGCTATCGCCCAAACAAACCCAATAATTAATAATTGGGGAGTTGCAAAAATAGTGGAATAAGACATATTTTAGAAGTGGTGCAAGCTTTTTTTTAGAAGTAGCGTTTTGTAAACGCCATATTTTTTAAAGACAGTTTAAAAGAGCAATCTCAACCGCTCGCCAAAATATTAGGATAAATCAGTGACCTCAGCAGCAAGCCTCATCCAACAGCTACCCGAGCTCAGCGATGCTCAATTCTATCAAAAATATTTGAAACAAAAACAAGGGATGCGAACCTTGGCGACTATATTGCCGCAAGTAGAACAGCAAAGTCTGGCTTTGCGGGCAGTAAAATTAGCTCTAAAAGTAAATTTAAAACTCGGCTCCAAGTTAGCAGGAACGGTAAAGCCAGAATTTCAAACAGCCACAATAAAATTAATCGACAAAATCCCCACTTCGCCGCTGCTCAAAATTCAATTGCTGGCCCTAACAAGTTCGGATATGGCAATTCCGATGCTGGTGGCGGCATTGAACCACAAAGAAAGTGCCGTGCGCCTTCATGGGATTCGAGCGATCGGGAAAATCGCCTCCGAAGCAGCAGTAATTGAATTAGCCCGATCGCTCGAATCCAAAGATTCCCAAATCCAAGCTTGGGCTGCTTGGGCTTTAGGAGAAATTCACTCGAAACCAGCCGCCGTAGCACTCCTCAAAGCCATCAAGCACCCACAGTCCAAGGTGCGCGCCTGGGCTGTTTGGGCCTTGGGCAAAATTAACCCGAAAACAGCCGTTCCCGCGCTGCTCAACGCCCTCAAACACCCAGACTCAGAGGTGCGCTGGCGGGCGGCGGTCAACTGCGGGAAAATCGGCGTCTCGGAGGTAGTTCCCGGGCTGCTGAATGCCCTCAGAGACGAAAATCACATCGTCCGCGCTAGGGCGGCGGCGGCTTTGGGGAAAATCGGCGATTGTGAGGCAGTACCCGGCTTAGTAGAATTGCTTCACGACGATCCAGACTCCTATGCAGTTTCTTTGAGGGCCGCCGAGGCCTTGGGACAAATCGGCACGGAAACGGCTGTGGCCGGGCTGGTGCAAGCCCTCAACCATGACGACTCAGACGTGCGCGGCAGTGCAGTTTCTGCCTTGGGGGAAATCAGCAGCGAGGTGGCTATGGTGGCGGTAATCGGCTCGCTCTCCGATCGAGACATTTTCGTGCGCGGCAGGGCGGCGGTTGCCCTCGGGAACATCAATACACAGGGAGATGCGAAATTGCAAAAAATGGTGGTCGCGGGACTGGCGAGCGCAATTGGCGACAGCGAATCTTATGTGCGGTGGAGAGTTGCTGCTGCTTTGGGGGAAATTGGGACAGAGGAAGCTGTGGCAGGTTTGGTGCGGCTGCTGGGAGACGAAACTTCTGGAGTGCGCCAAAACGCTGTTAAATCCCTCGGTCAAATTGGCTCAACGGCTGCTATTTTGGCTCTGGAAACAGCTTTAAATCGCGAATTTGCTGACGTTCGTGCGCTGGCTGCCCAATACTTGGCGGATGTCAGCACTCAGGCAGAAACAGTTGATTTTGAGCCTTCTGTTTCCCCAGATTTATCGGGTGAAAAACTGCCGAAAATCCTGATTGGTTCGCAAGCAGAAGCCAGCGAATACATTGTTGAGCGCCCTGCGCGACGCGAGATTAAATACCTGATATCGATCGGCAGTCCAGGCGTGCCCGAACCCAAAACTTTTGAGCGAATCCCGAACCGAATGTGCCTGGAGTTTAACGACCTCGACACCCCCGTTGACGACCCCGATCAAATCTTGCCTACCCTTGAGGATGTACAGAAAATTATTGAGTTTGCCCTCAAAATCTCGTCGCACAAAGGCAGTTTGCTTATCTGCTGCCAAAGTGGGATCAGCCGTTCAACGGCCACAGCTTTGACTGTTTGTGCTGCGCTGTTGGGTCGCGGCAAAGAACGGGAAGCTTGGGCGTTAGTGCTCGCCGCCAGACCCCAAGCCAAGCCGAATCGCTGGATGGTACACTTGGCCGATGAAGCTTTGGGTAGAGACGGTAAGCTAGCACTGGCGATCGAATTGACCACCGCAACTCCAGAACTCGCAATCGCTAACAGTTGACTCCCAGAAACCGGGTTTCTTTTCACAAGCCCTACAGTTATACTCAACTAACGACACTTCACCTCAGACTTGTCTGTGCGGGGCAACGATGCCAAAAGTCGATCGCCAGGGTGCAAAAGTTCGATCGGCTCCTGCATTTGTGACATTCTGTGCTACAAAGTCGTCGGATGATCAACAAAAACCGTCAAGCAATCGTCGCATTGCTGGCAGCAAAACTCCAAAGCTGAGGAATCGGGTGCATTGTCAACAGACAATATCAGCTTGGGGGATCTCGCAGGCCAAACGCATCAGACAGAATTTTCTGCCTGTAACATTCCACGCGGGGATAATTACACTGCCAGGATAAATTTTTCTTTATTTTGCCTGCTGCTGACCTTGACGAGTCGAAAAAGTAATTTGGCAACAGCCATCAACAGGGTAATTATCTATTAGACATCAACCGAATTTAAGTTTCTCCTCTGGCTCGACAAGAGTTTCAGATGCTTTTTCGCAGATGTCTAATGGAAAATAGACAAGCTTTTCCGTTTGGAGAACTTAAGAGCGTGCTAGATTTTAACAGAATACAGTGGTTGCATATGTCAAAAATTAACTTGCTCAAAAAAACAGGGAACGAAGCAAGTTTATCGGTTGCCGTTTGGGAATGCCAGGGCGAGTTCAATTCCGAGTTAGAACCATTTAACCCGCAGAAACAACCTGTGGTACCGCGAAAGGTAAACCAAAAAAATAGCAAGGTAGGTAAACTGATGCCGCTCTTTATTTCTGAACAAGTCGGTTCTCTAGAAACCGCACACCAAAACATATCCAGCCAGGATTTTGTAGAAATATCATCCTTAAAAATCCGCAAAATGTTGCCATCTAAAATTGGCGGTTGGTCCATCCATAAAAAAATTGGCGGTGGGTATTTTCTGGCAATAGGAATCGGATTTCTTGGCTCCATGAGCGGGCTGGTGATTGCCGATTACTACCAAGGACAAGGATTAGAACAATTCAATGACGCTCACCTACAAGCGCAATTGCTGGGCAATTTTAAAGATGCAGCGCTGGCGGCACAATTGCAGGGAGCGCAGCTAGATTCTTTTGTAGATAATTCCGCCATGCTGGAACTGCAAGAACAGCAGTTTATCAAGAGTATTGTTCAGGCAAAAGAGCTGCGGTTGCGTATAGAAAAGTTTGCCGACAGCAAACCTGCTTGGCAGGCAGCAAAGCCGGAAGTTCTCAAAAGTTTACTGCAAGATTGCACGGAAGATTTAGAATCCTACGCCGATACTCTCAAGTCAACTTTGCAGCAAATCCAGCAATCGCAACTGTCACCTCGGGAGATAGAGTCGGCCAGAAAATTGTTGGCGACAGAAAGCGGAGAAGGTGTAAAACAGCTCAACAGCAGCCTTGAGAAATTGAGCAAAATCCTCTATATAGCCCAGCAGCAAGAGGGGCAAGGCGGTGAAGTGATGGAGGAAGCTCAAGGAATGGAAAAAGCCATCATTATTATTAGTATGCTGCTGTCGGTAGTGGTAGCCGGAATGGTGGCTTACCAAACGAGTCGGGCGATCGCCAAACCAGTCGTGAGCGTCACTCAGATTGCCGAAAAAGTCGCCGCCGAGTCGAATTTTGATTTGCGAGTCCCCGTCACCGGACAAGACGAAATAGGCTCATTAGCTGCGTCTCTCAATCACCTGATCGAGCGAGTTTCCCAACATACTAAAGAATTAAAACAAGCTAAGGAAGCCGCCGTCACCGCTAACACTGCAAAAAGCCAGTTTTTAGCAAATATGAGCCACGAATTGCGGACGCCTTTAAATGCGATTATCGGCTACAGTCAACTACTTTCAGAAGATGCCCAAGATGCGGGATGTGATGAGTTTGTACCCGACTTGGACAAGATTCAGAAGGCGGGCACGCACCTGCTATCTTTGATTAACGATATCCTCGATTTGTCAAAAATTGAAACGGGGGGTATGAAACTCGAAATCCAGGAGTTTGACATCGAATCCCTGGTTGACAATGTTGTGTGTGCCACGAAACAGTTGGTAGAGAAAAATGGAAATGTTTTAGAAATAGAGTGCGCTCGAACTGCGGGTATCATGCACGCAGATTTCAAAAAAATGCGGCAGGTTTTGATGCACTTGCTGAGTAATGCTGCTAAGTTCACCAAAAAGGGCAGGGTGAAACTGAGTGTCAGGCGCATTGAAGGAAGCGGAAAATTGAATACAGCAGATCGATCGGCGATTGACGATTCAATACCTGCCGATGAAACTCATGCTGCGGCGATCGCTTGTCCCCTGCTGAATGTTCAAGAGTCGGATTGGATTTGTTTCTCTGTTAAAGATACCGGAATTGGAATGTCGGAAGAACAACAGCACAAATTGTTTGAAGCTTTTGTGCAAGCTGACTGTTCATCAACGCGACCTTACGACGGCGCTGGATTGGGGCTGACACTTAGTCGCTACTACTGTCACATGATGGGCGGGGAGATTTTGGTAGAAAGCGAGGAGGGGAAAGGGTCTATTTTCACTGTCCGCATACCGGCGGGAAACGGGTAATGTGATGTTTGGGCGAGAGATTTAGGAGGTAGGCAGAGGGGCGAAAATTTATGTTTCAAACCTCTGGCGGTATGTTCCAATGCTTTCATCTTGTCAGTGGGGGCGATCGCACTCGATTAATTGCAATCGATTGTTTGCCCAGTTTAAGCAGCACAAGCCGCTTGCTCCTGAACTCCAACCTAAGTCTATGCCAATAAATTTCATTTAGTATTATTGAACCGCGAAGACGCGAAGGACACGAAGGAAGAAGAGGGAAGAAGAAGGAAGAAGTAGATAATCTTCTACGGGGAAAAGAGTAAAAGATCGATCGCACAAACTGCCCTCAAGTTTTATCTTGTTTCTCATCCGATGGTGGGGACTGTTTTTGCATTTGTTTTTGACGTTCCCTCACAGCTTGTTCCAAAATGAATGCTGACAAGCCGCTGATTGAACGGCGTTCCTCATTGGCCCACTCTTGCAGGAGGTCATAAATTCCATCTGCTAAGGAGGTTGATACACGTTTAGCCATTAGAAATTGAGTATTTTTTTATTTAGGGCAATCGTCATTGTCCAGTATTGTAGACAATTTTGTCGAATATGCAGCACAATGCTGCTTTTGCACAGCACTATGCGCCGATAGCGCGTGCATATTGTGCTGTATCTAGACCGTTATGCACATATGGAGCATATATGCTTGACTTATGCGGCATATATGGATAAAATTTTAGAAAGTCAAAAGCCAGCGCTGAACTTTTGCAGGGCCCGCGCTGGCTGATGGTTCCCCAAATACAAGGAGACAATCCACATAAAAGGAGACTATTACTATGGTAAAGCCTGTGAGCGACGGCAGCGAATATAACCGCGGCTATCAACAAGCTTTGAATGATTTTGGCATCACGCAACTGCTGTCGGGTATCCGCAGCTACTCTGATGAGGATTTTGAGGCCGATCGCGCGCGCATGACTGGGCCAGAGATCGAAAGCTTTGCGGTGTTTCTGATTCTGCGCGTCGGGGCGAATCTCAAAGGAAGTACGATCGCCCGCTACCTCAACACTCTGAGAAAAGCCAATTCTCCGACGATCGCCGATCGCCCCGCGATCGAACTCAACTCAAATTCGCGAGGGAAAATACCTGAAAAGTCAAAGCAGGGCGAGCGCAATTCTTGGGCGATCGTCCGAATTTTACCGAATGCTGAACACTATACAATTGCGCGTTTTGTCAACCGCCAAGATGCGGACGATCGGCGGAGGGCTTTGTGTCGGTTTATTCCAGGGGGTGTGTTTGAAGTTGTGTGCGATCGCCCCTAACAAATAAACACAAATCCCGTAGGGTGTACTAAATCCAGATCCCCCTAAGTCCCCCTTAAGAAGGGGGACTTTGTATCTCTCACTTGTTGTTGAGTTTTGATCCCCCTAAATCCCCCTTAAGAAGGGGGACTTTGAATGCTCTTGTCCCCCCCTTCTTAAGGGGGGCTAGGGGGGATCGAGATTATTTTGGCATCCAATCAACCCGCCCCAAATTTATTTAGACTGTTTAGAAGCTTCGGGACTTACAATTAACAATTGATCGCCGGATTGACTTTGTTGAATGGCAATCACTGGCGGGCGAGCGTTAGGGTCTTTTTGCTGTTCTTTTGTTAAAGCCGGAAACAGATAAATCCAGTTCCCTCTTTCCAAAAGCAACCGCCAAACTCTAGGTTCTTTGGGATTATTATCAGTATAATCTCTTTTACTCAAATCGGCAAATAAACCTGCATCGCCGATCGCTTTAAATCCTTTGGGGTCTAGTCGGAGTGTTGGATCGTCGAGTTTTCTGCCTAAAGCAATGTTGTCTTGTTTGCCGATTAAGGCAACTGCGGGTAAAGAGGAATTTTCCCCGGCATCGCGTCGGGCATCGGCAATACCTTGGTGGTATGCTGACCAAAACAACACTAGCAATACCCAACCGACGATGATAATTTCGTCAACGAGCGATCGCAATAATTTGATCGAGTTATATCTATTGACATTAAATTGTTGCCAAGAGTTCAGGATGCGGTAAAGCCACGGGAATCTTCTGGCGTAAGTAGGGGAAAGCCACCGTGTAATTGTTCCATTAATTTTAGCAGCAACTGTCTTGTTTATACTATTAACCAGCCACAAACTGAGGTAAATGGCGAGGGCTGTCAGCAGAAGGGCGATCGCACTTTTGACGATTGTCCAGCCATCACCTAAAAACACCTGAAGCGGTACAATGAAAAACGATTCTACTGGTAAATCGAGGGTAATTACATTTAGCTGAAAGCAGTAAAAATAAGACCAGCGATAAATCCAGCCGGTGAAAAACAAAGCGGCACCGAGTAAGCCAACAACGCTGGCAAAGTTGCCTAAAATATTCGATTCGGGAGTAGGTTGGGGAGAAGCAGTCACGGAATTACCTTCAAGGGATGTGGAGTACAATTTTAGGACAGTAGCACGGGTAACGCTTATCCTTGAAGGGGGTCTAGGGGACGATGAAACGCAGAACACTTTCTTTTCTAGTTGTAGCACTTTTTACGGTAACAGCGGGTATGGCAGCACAAGTTAATGCCGCCAGTCAGGAAGTCCAGAAACAGAATTTGCGATCGGTACAAGCACAGGCTAACGCTAGTCAGCCGATACCCGTAGCGTTGCCGACGCAAGCGGAAATTGTGATGAAAGGGGGCGGAAAAAGAGACGGTCGAGTTGTGCAGATTGACGAGAAAGTGCAACAATTATGGATACAGCTAGGACAGGAAAAGCGAGCCATCCCGTTGGGTCAAATTGATAAAATCGTGTTTCCCAAAAGTGCGGTGGTTTATCGCGAGAATGGGGAGCGATTTATTCGGGGCGAACTCCCGCCAGCCACTAGCACTCAAGCCAAATGGAATGGCATTCCCATAAGTGCTTTTGAGCTGAAAGATGCTGTTAAAGGTCAAGCTGTGGTGAAATTGGGGCCGCCTGTCGTGAATCGGGCGCAATTGCGGGGGATTTTGGGAGTAGCGAAAGACCGGCAATTTTTCGTGGATGAAATGCAATTTGATGTTCAGAAAAAGACGATGACAATCGCAGCCACTCCGTATTGAGTCCGTCGGGAGGTCAGAAACCGGGTTTTTTTACGAAAATATTTAGGGCTTGCTGAATAATCGAGTGCATATTGCGTCGCGAAAGGTTTCGAGCGCGCGAGCGAGAATAAAGTGCA
>NZ_JAUBUG010000081.1:0-30637 GCF_036705345.1 Microcoleus sp. B3-D2 | reverse complement strand
AAACCAGCAGAGTCAAAAATCTCATAGTAACTCTGCTGAGAACTAAAAATAATCTCATACTGCTCCTCTATATAAGCTTTTAGTTCTCCTAAATTCCAATAATTATTTTTTCGTATCCAATCAATAATGGCTGCTCGTTCCTCAGGTTTTAAATATCCCACGGAACCCTTATAAGCCAGCTTCAGAGCAGATACACCTTGCATGGTGAATATCTGAGTCCATTTACTAATAAAGCCAGAACTCACTGATAAACTTTCCTGAATCTCGCGTTGCTTATATCCTTTGAGGTGCATTTGGACGGTAATTGCTCGTTTCAACTCCCGGGGATCGGGATTAGATTGGATAAATTCCGTTAACTCTTCTAACATATACAAATTATGTAGTGATCGTGGCTATTATCTCATAAATCATTTAGGATTGCTATATATCCGCTAGGTCATGTTCCGGTCGGGGTATTCGTAACCGAAACTCCAACGAACGTAGATAATCCCAACCCCTTTGGACGCTAACTGGACGGTCCAATAAATTACTGAGCCACTCAGCAACTTTACGACTGTTCCATAATCCCCCATCAGCGGGAGGAGTTTGTAAAGTTTGCAAAAGTTGTGCTTGTTGTACTTGAGAAATTAAAGGTTGAGTGCCCGGATGTTGATGACGTTTGTCTTTCAAACCATTAGCACCTAATTGATTGTAGCGACGAACTTTCGCGATATATTGAGTTACGGCAGTAACCTGTGACATTGGCAACATCTTCTGTCAGTCGTCCAGTTGCCAATAGCCAAATTATTTGGTAGCGCGTCCTTTCAATTGGATCTGATGCTTGACGATAAAGTTGAGACAACTCAGAGGGAGTTTGATGAGACTCTAACTTGAGACGTTTAGGCATAACTTGCCCTCTTTGCACTCTTGACACTCTTTCAGTATATCATTCCGGCGCAGCCGGAATTGATATAAATTGTCGGGCGGCGTGGGCTGGAATTTGGGCAGATCAAAGGCTGATTGCGCTGCTAGCCCGATCGCAGTTCAAGCGCTGTAGATTGATTTTCCTTGGGCGGATCTACAGCGCTTTCCTCTCAGCTACCGAGTCGCAAAATTTGAACGAAATCGGACGGCGCGATCGCACTCGCTTGCACCCCATTCAAAACTGCCAAGAGTTCTCCAGAGTTAGCAATTCTGATGAAAGTTGTGGGACTGGCGTCTCCCCCGTCTGTGCCTTGGCTAATGCTCAGTTGAGTGAAAGTCAAACCGCCCGCTAAACTCAGCAAATCTTCCCCTTTCCTGAAGTCGGATATTACATCACTTCCTTGTGCGGGTGTCAAGACAAATAAGTCACCTCCGCTGCCGCCGATCAAAGTATCGCTGCCTTCATCGCCAATCAACAGGTCGTCGCCAGCACCGCCGACCAAACTGTCACTGTCTTTGCCGCCCAAAATCGTATCGTTGCCAGCATCACCGTTGATAGTATCACTGCCTTCATTGCCGAACAGCAGGTCATTGCCAGCACCGCCACACACTTGGTCTTGACCGCCAGCAACGCCGACAGGCAGGGGGCTGCCAATATCCCCAAACACCGTGTCATCCCCGTCGCCGCCGCAGATAGAGTCATTGCCTTGGTCGCCCAACAGCAAGTCGCTACCCGAGTCGCCTAAAACTACATCGTTGCCCTTGCCACCGCGCGCAGTATCGTTGCCGTCACCGCCAGAAAGGGTATCAGAGACATCCTGACCGCAAAGGCTGTCGTTTCCCTTGGCGCCCAATAACAAGTCGTTCCCGGCGCTATCGCGGTCAGATTCGCTGTTGGTGCCACCGTAGAGGCTGTCGTTTCCCTCCTCGCCCACAACAGTGTCAGAACCCCGTGCGCCCCATATCAGGTCATTATCTTTGCCCCCGAAAGCAGCGTCGTTGCCCTGACCGCCGAACATGGTGTCGTAGCCTGCTTGACCGTTAAGGTAGTCGTCGCCGGGCCCGCCCAACAGCAAGTCGCGATCGACCTGCGGTCCAACAGGAATGTTGCTGATCAATCCGCCAAATAGGTTGTCGTTGCCTGCCAAACCGATCAGAACATCGTCTCCGCCCAAACCGTTGATGCCGTCACCGCCACTGGTGCCAGCGAGGATCTCGTTTGTATCCGCACCAACCAGGTTGTTTTGAACAAGATTGAAACCGTGAAGAGGACTGATCTCCGGTAAGGTAATTTGCGTGCAAATGCAATCTGGATCTTCAGTTTGCTGCGGGGTTGGGACGGGAGTGGGTTCCGGGATAGGGGTTGGGGCTGGAGTTGGTGCTGGGGTTGGGGCTGGAGTTGGTGCTGGGGTTGGGGCTGGAGTTGGTGCTGGCGTCGGCGCTGGTGTCGGCGTCGACACAATAATATTGGGCGAAAAGTTGATGACTGGTGTCGGTGTCGGCGCTGGTGTCGGCGTCGACACAATAATATTGGGCGAAAAGTTGATGACTGGTGCTGGTGTCGGCGCTGGTGTCGGCGTCGACACAATAATATTGGGCGAAAAGTTGATGACTGGTGTCGGTGTTGGTGGGGCGATGTCGTTGTCGGCAATGGTGACGCTAACTGGTGCGATCGCCACTGGCAAGTATTCGGCAGCACTATCGGCGGCAACGCTGTGATTGATCGTGCCGCTGTGCGAGCCTTCTACAACAGTGTCGTCGGTGGCTGTCACCGTTACTGTTTGCGGGACATCCCAGTTAGCCGGAGTGAAAGTGAGCGGAGCGATCGCATCTATTTGACTGCCCGCAGCTACATTGACGGTAACGTTAGCTGTCGGCGCTTTGGTAAGGACAATGCTGTAGCTGCCTGCTGCACCGCCTTCTGCTGCATTGGTGCTGTTAGGAGTGACGGCGATGCCGGGGATGTCGTTGTCGAGAATCAAGACATCAACTTTGGGAATGCCGATATTGTTGTAAGCCAGATCCGTGCTGCTAGCGCTGGCTGCGATCGTGCTCAGGTGCGTTCCTTCTACGGCGGAGTCGTCGGTTGCTTTGACAGTGGCGGTTTGAGGCAGGTTCCAGTTGTCAGAGGTGAAGGTGAAGGACGTGAGCGCTTCTATTTGACTGTCTGTGGCGAAGCTGACGGTAACGTCGCTTGAAGGCTGCTCCGTTAATACCGCGCTGTAACTGCCATTGGCACCGCCTTCTGCTGCATAAGTAGTTGTGGGAGAAATTTTTACCCCGGCCGTCGAGGTAGCTGTGTCGTTGTCGGCGATGGTGACAGTAACTGGTGCGATCGCCACTGGCAAGTATTCGGCAGCGCTGTCGGCGGCAACGCTGGAAAGAATGAACCCGCTGTGCGCTCCTTCTACTATGCTGTCGTCGGTTGCTGTCACCGTTACTGTTTGCGCTGCATCCCAATTAGCCGGAGTGAAAGTGATCGGAGCGATCGCATCTATTTGATTGCCCGCAGCTACATTGACCGTAATGTTAGCTGTCGGCGCTTTGGTAAGGACAATGTTGTAGCTGCCTGCTACACCGCCTTCTGCAGCATTGGTGCTGTTAGGAGTGACGGCAATGCCGGGGGAGTCGTTGTCGATAATCAACACATCGACTTTGGAAATGCCGATATTGTTGTAAGCCAGATCCGTGCTGCTAGCGCTGGCTGCGATCGTACTCAGGTGCGTTCCTTCTACGGCGGAGTCGTCGGTTGCTTTGACAGTGGCAGTTTGAGGCAGGTTCCAGTTGTCAGAGGTGAAGGTGAAGGAGGCGATCGCTTCTATTTGATTGTCTGTCGCGAAGCTAACTTTAACGTCACTTGAAGGCTGGCTGTTGAGGGCTACTTGATAGGTGTCGGTTGCGCCGCCTTCGGCGACTATGGTGCTGCCGCCTGTTTGGGTAACAGTGACGCCAGCAGCAACAGTAGTAGCTGTGTCGTTGTCGGCGATGGTGACAGTAACGGGTGCGATCGCCACTGGCAAGTATTCGGCAGCGCTGCCTGCTGCGACGTTGTGATTGATCGTGCCGCTGTGGCTTCCTTCTACAACAGTGTCGTCGGTTGCTGTCACCGTTACTGTTTGCGGGACATCCCAATTAGCCGGAGTGAAAACTATCGGCGCGAGCGCATTTATTTGACTGCCCGCAGCCACATTGACGGTAACGTTAGCTGTCGGCGCTTTGGTAAGGACAATGCTGTAGCTGCCTGCTGCACCGCCTTCTGCTGCATTGGTGCTGTTAGGAGTGACGGCAATGCCGGGGGAGTCGTTGTCGATAATCAACACATCGACTTTGGAAATGCCGATATTGTTGTAAGCCAGATCCGTGCTGCTAGCGCTGGCTGCGATCGTACTCAGGTGCGTTCCTTCTATGGCGGAGTCGTCGGTTGCTTTGACAGTGGCGGTTTGAGGCAGGTTCCAGTTAGCCACAGTGAAGGTGAAGGAGGCGATCGCTTCTATTTGACTGTCTGTGGCGAAGCTAACTTTAACGTCGCTTGAAGGCTGCTCCGTTAATACCGCGCTGTAACTGCCATTTGCACCGCCTTCTGCTGCATAAGTAGTTGTGGGAGAAATTTTTACCCCGGCCGTCGAGGTAGCTGTGTCGTTGTCGGCGATGGTGACAGTAACTGGTGCGATCGCCACTGGCAAGTATTCGGCAGCGCTGCCTGCTGCCACGCTGTGATTGAGCGTGCCGCTGTGGCTTCCTTCTACAACAGTGTCGTCGGTTGCTGTCACCGTTACTGTTTGTGGCACGTTCCAGTTCGCTGGAGTGAAAACGATCGGCGCGAGCGCATTTATTTGACTGCCCGCAGCTACATTGACGGTAACGTTAGCAGTCGGTTGAGTGTTGAGGGAGATTTTGTAACTGTCTGTCGCGCCACCTTCGGCAGCAGTCGTGCTCGCCGGAGTAATTGTGATGCTGGGCGTATTGGGAGTAGCAACATCGTTATCGGTGATGCTGACTGTTACCGCCGCGATCGCAACTGGCAGATATTCCGCCGCACTACCAGCGGCGATGCTGTGGTCGATCGTACCTGTGTGCAGCCCTTCGACTAAACTGTCGTCGGTAGCTTTCACCGTGACTATCTGCGGTAGGTTCCAGTTATCTGAGGTGAAAGTAAATGTGGAAATCGAATCGATTTGAATGCCCGTGTTGAAGTTGACATTAACAGGCGCAGTCGGTTTGCTAGTCAGCGCTACCGTGTAACTGCCTGTGGCGCCGCCTTCGGTAGCAGCGGTGTTTGGAGGAGTAATTGTGACTCCGGCGGTATCGTTGTCGGTAATTTGGGCCGTCACCGAGGCAGTAGCAATCAGGTTGTATTTCGCGTCTGTACTGGTGACTTGGTGTGCGATCGTACTGGAGTGCGTGCCTTGAGCTACAGCATCGTCCACGGCTTGCACAGTCACCAGTTGAGGCACGTTCCAGTTGTCGGGAGTAAAGTTCAGAGCGATCGGGTTTCCGCCTCCAGTCCCCACGTCGCTTTGGGCGTCGGGCGAGGCGGTGACAGTAACATCGGCAGCAGGCTTGGTGGTCAATACCGCCGTATAGCTATCCGTAGCCCCACCTTCCCCGATGTTGGTGCTGCCGCCAGTCTCGGTAATTTTTACGCTCGGCGTGTCGTTGTCGGTAATGTTAGCGGTGAGGGTAGCAGTCGCAGTACCATCAACGGTAATTGGAACCGCAGCACCGTCGTAATTGGGGTCTACACTACTGGCTGTGTGAGCGATCGCGCTAGTGTGAGGAGATGCTTCCGCTACTTGATCGTCCACTGCCTCGATCGTAACGGTTTGCGGCACATTCCAGTTGTTGGGAGTAAAGTTGAGGGTGAGAGGGACACCAGTACCCGCTCCCAAGTCTGTCTGGGTATCAGGGTCAACATTGACGATTACAAGGTCACTAGGCTGGCTTTGGAGTACGACTGTATATGTGTCTGAACTACCGCCTTCTGCGACATCCGCACCCGCTGTTGAGGTGATTATGATGCCTGCGGTGTCATTATCAGTGAGAATATCCAGATTGGCGGTGTTCTGAACAACACCAATCCTAGCATTGGTGGGATTGGCTAAGGTGAGGGTGAGGTTTTCGGTGGGTTCAACTAAGCTGTCATTATTGATCGGAACGGTGAGGGTAGCAGTGGTTTGATTGGTCAGAAAATCGATAGTTTGGGTAGTGAAAGTAAAATCTATTCCGTCTCCCAAGGTAGCCCCGCCTGTAGCGCTGCCGTTGCTTAATTTTACTTCTACAGTGGACGTTCCCAGGGCAATGCCGGTGCGGTTGATGGTAATGTTTGCTCCAACTACTGTCCCATCTTCGTTGACTTGATAGTTGGGTTGAGAGAAATTGAAGACGGGAGGAGCGGAGATCAACACTGCCGAGTCATAAATAGAATCGCTATTGTCAGCGATCGCTAATCTCAGCTTACTCCGGACATTTGGGATGACGAATACTTGTGGCGTTGATAGCACTTGTGTAAAACCATCCCAGGTTGTTTTAAAAATATTTGTCGTGTTGTCAATGTATAACGCTGGGTTTGTTTCGTTATTAATATTGTTAACGGAAACAAGTTGCTTTTCAGTTCCCGGAATTGCGGAAACGAATACGTCATTCAGGTAAAAGCCAAATACATCGTTGAATATTTCACCAACAAACTCGTTATATTCCTCAGAAGCAAACACGTATTCCAAACTAAACTGGCCTTGCTTGGGTAGAAACTCGAATTCGAGAACGGCAGCATCCTCAGTAGTGGTCGAACTTGAGTTCACACTAGCAAGAAGCTGACTAAGAGCAGCATCCCCATCATCAGGCTCACCCAGGGCTGTACTATCGGGATTTGCGATATCACCCGTGCTGAAAATAACACCAGCTTCAAGATTTAGCCCGTCGGAAATACCTCCCCCGAAACTGCCTGCGGCCAGATTATCACCCGTGTACTTCGCACTACCAGGAACGACTGAGCCTGAGTCCCCAATAATAAATTGAGCGAGTTGGTCAGCAGTGAGACCACTATTAAGATCATTAGTTATCAGAGCCATAATATACCTCTTGGAAAAATTGCTAGGTTTTCATCTGTAGCCACAATTATGTAGCATTCCCTCATTTATTGTACTTACTCAAAATTACTTAGGAGTAATTACAATAACTGATCTTTGGCATTTTGCTAATTAAGTGTTTGCTAAATAGTGGCTAGAAGGAATTGCTATAATTTAATTCGGCTTTGGGCCACTTACTTGCAAAATTTGAGCATGACCGTGCGATCGCCCTAATGGCAGTTGAAAAATTGTCTCCGAGCACCCCGAACAAAAAAAAATCAGGACTTATTTTAAATCCATTCGATCGCAAAATTACTTAAAATTCTTGCTGATGACAGGTGGGATTATTTAATCTATTTTCGTAGAAATTAACTCATCCTAATTTAGTTCTCATCATCACATATGTCAGTAATATTGCTGAGTATTTTTACAAAACTTAATACATGGAAAAGGTTCGGAGTTTGGTGCGGGAAATGTGTCTTGCCTCACATCTTGCACCCATGTCCGAAATAGGCTTTTGCGCTTGTCCCACAACAAATACAGCAGTTTTCAATTGGATGAAATACAGGTAGGGAGTCAGGCTTTGTCTGAATCCCTACGCGAAATCTGTATCACGCTCAACTGAAAACTGCTGTAGATTTACTTTAGGAATGGGGATAAGTGCTGACCCCCAAAGGGATTATTGAGAATGATCCAAGAACTCACTTACTCTTTCCGCTTCTCAAATAGGGCTGGCGCACCAATCATGTAATGTTGCCGTCGTGGCTTTACACTATTGGTGCGTCAGTTATACCGCCCGTCAATCGATTTTAGATTTTAGATTTTAGATTTTAGATTGAAGAAAGCGACCCCACTGATAAATCCGGGGGCTGGCGATCGGGAGCGAGGAGCTTTTTTCTCGATCCACGAATCAATCCGGGGGCCCCGGATTAAATTGCTTGATTGTCAATTGCCGACTTTCGGGAGTGCGGCTGGGGTGAAAGTTATTCATCCATTCGCATCAGCTTGCGGTAAAACGTTTTAGAAAAATCGACGGTACGAGTTCGCTGAAAAGTCAGGAGAACCTCAATTAAGCAACTAACAAACTCAGAGCTTTGCATAGTCACTTCGTAGCTGAGTTCAGCATTGCCGTCAAACAACACCCGACAGCGGGTTAAGTCGATCGGCAGCGACGAGATATTCCAACTAGCGACAAACGGCACGCTCTCCCCACCGTCAATTTTTCTTGCCCCCTCCAAGCTTTTAAGCTTGTAGAGGCCAATAGCGTGCGGTAAAAACTTGCGCCTGGGCTCTTGACAGAAAGGCGCGTAGACTTTCACTTCTTTGTCATCGGCTGGCTTGAGTTGAGGAATAGACATATTTCCACCTCAGACAATTATTACTAACAGATAGTTTAGATCCCCAGAAAAAACTAACAGATATTCCTGGTCGATCGCAAGCAAAAGTCAACCAAAATACTCGATGCAGTACCCGTTTACCAGGGCCGTACAAGCACCGAACCCGCTGGTTGTCCTCCCGTCCGCTTTCGACAAAAGTCCAGAAACTGATACAGTAGATGCTTATATCTAAAATCAAAAACTATTGGTGGTTGAATCAAGTAACCTATGCAGGAGAGTTCTTGGCCAGAAAACGACGCTCGCAGCGAGCTTAACTTGGACATCTCTGATTTAGCTCAAGAAGAGCTCAAGAGTTTGACCTCGAACTCGAAGCTCAGCAAAGTATTTGCTATACCAGACATTGGCGACAGGGTGTTTGACGCGGAAACAAAAGCAGAGCTTCCGGTTGCGGTGTCTGTGCCGGGAACTCCCTCTTTTCCTCAAAATCTGTACCGGGGACGCCGCGGAAAAGCTGCCGCAGTGCTGACTGCGATTTGGGCCGGCACGATCGCCCTGCACTTGATTTCTTGGGGTGCGTGGGTAGTGTGGGGGTTGACGGGACTGCTGTGGATGCAAGCATTTCGAGTGTTGTTTGCGGAACCCAAGCCCGCACTGCCGCCTCTTGCCGATGAAAGCCGAGAAGATTGGCCTTACGTGTCGCTGCTAGTGGCGGCGAAAAATGAGGAAGCGGTGATTGCCCGATTCGTAGAATCCATCTGCAATGTAGATTATCCGATCGACCGCTACGAAGTTTGGGCGATCGACGATCACAGCAGCGACGCCACGCCGCTAGTATTGGAACAGCTAACCAAAAAGTACCCCCAGCTCAAAGTATTTCGCAGAGGAGCAAATGCCAGCGGCGGGAAGTCGGGAGCACTCAATCAAGTGTTGCCGCTGACTCGCGGGGAATTTGTGGGAATATTTGACGCCGACGCGACGGTAACGCCGGATTTGCTGCGCCGGGTGCTGCCAGTGTTCCATGGAGAAAAGGTAGGGGCTGTGCAAGTCAGAAAAGCCATCGCCAATGCTTCGGTAAATTTTTGGACTCGTGGCCAAGAAGCAGAAATGGCTCTCGACAGTTTTTTCCAGCAGCAGCGGATTGCGATCGGCGGCATTGGGGAATTGCGCGGTAACGGCCAATTCATGCGTCGCACCGCCTTGGAAAGCTGCGGAGGCTGGAACGAAGAGACGATTACCGACGACCTGGATTTGACGGTGAGGCTGCACCTAGACCGATGGGACATTGAATTTCTCGCTTTCCCAGCCGTGTCAGAAGAAGGAGTGACTAACGCTCGCGCTCTGTGGCACCAGCGCAATCGCTGGGCAGAAGGTGGCTATCAGCGTTATCTTGACTACTGGCGGCTAATTTTGCGGAACCGCATGGGAACTGGGAAAACTTGGGATTTATTTGGATTTTGGGTGTCTCAATATTTCTTACCCACAGTAGCGCTACCCGACTTTGTGATGTCCATTGCGCTGCGCCGGATGCCGATCGCCAGTCCCATAACTTTTATGACCCTTACATTGTCGGTGGTGGGAATGTTTGTCGGTTTGCGCCGCACTCGCAAAGAGACCAAATTTGACGTTAAAAGAGTTTTTGTCACCTTCCTGCAAACGCTGCGGGGTACTCTGTATATGTTCCACTGGCTGCTGGTAGGGACTGTGACGGCTCGGATTGCGGTACGGCCCAAGCAGCTCAAATGGGTCAAAACCATCCATCAAGGCGCTGTTAATAGCATCAAGTAAACAATTCGCAAAAATATCTCGGCACAGTATCGCCGAACGTCCGAAGATTTTCCGAGACAAAAAAACACCAACGCTCGCCAAATATCTCCCCGCCAGAGCCGACAGTAAAATTTGGCAATTCCGAGAAAAAAACACTTTGAAACAGCTTAGGTAATAGGTAATCGGCGAGCGGTAATAGCGAATAAGTAATCGGTCATACAAAAGTCGAAAAATAAAAGATAAAAGCGATAATTTTTAACTTTTAACTTGACAAAAAACCAATTACTATCTATTAATTATGAATTGCCAATTAGGACGAATTGCTTGTTGCCAACTACCCGTAACCCGTAATTGATAATGGATTTGTTAGAGTACCAAGCTAAATCTTTATTTCGCCAGATGGCAATTCCGATTTTGCCGTCGCAGCAGATTGACAATCCCGCCGACCTCAAAGGACTGAAAATTCCCTACCCCGTTGTACTCAAATCGCAAGTGCGGGCTGGGGGACGGGGCCGGGCGGGCGGTATCAAGTTTGTCGAAAATACGATCGATGCAGTAGCAGCCGCCCAAACAATTTTTAATTTGCCGATCGAGGATGAATATCCCCAAGTTCTACTGGCAGAAGCAAAGTACAACGCTGACCAAGAATTGTACTTAGCGGTACTCCTAGACCCCGTAGCGCGCCGCCCCGTGCTTCTGGGTTCGAGCCAAGGAGGTATGGATGTCGAACGGTCGATCGAGCAAATGCAGCAAGTTGCCGTAGATCAAGAATTTTCCCCATTCTACGCGAGGCGTCTCACGCTGAAAATGGGATTGCAGGGAGACTTGATTCAATCGGTGAGCACCATTGTCGAAAAAATGTACCGGCTGTTTGTCGAAAAAGATTTAGATTTAGTAGAAATCAATCCTCTCGGCATCAGTCCGACGGGAGAGGTCATGGCTTTAGACGGTAAAGTCACCGCCAACGACGATGCCTTGGGGCGACATCCAGATTTGGCAGCACTATCGGGGAAGAGGCAAAACAGCGGGCTGGCACGGGAAAGGAGAAGTCTCCACGCCCCTGGCGATCGCCCCCATTCCCACTCGAAGGTTCAGCAGTTGCCGGAGTTTGACCCCAAATCTAAATCGCCAATCTCGAATTCCGAATCCCTGCAATTAATCGAACTAGACGGGAATATCGCGATTTTGTGCAACGGAGTGGGCCTGACAATGGCAACTCTAGATGCTGTAACCCACCAAGGAGGAAAACCAGCTAATTTTGTGAATATTGGTTCCCTAGACCGCTACGAAGCAGCAAATGCCCTGCGCGATCGCGCGGATTTGGGTCTGGAGTTAGTCGCTCAGGATAAAAGCGTTAAGGTGATACTTGTAAATATTTTGGGCAGCGCCTCCAAGACCGAGGAAATAATCGCTGCAGTAGCCGGCTATTTGGAACGGAAAGCTCGCGCTAACCGCCACATCCAAGTGGTGCTGCGGCTGGTAGAGATCGATGCTGATGCTGTTAAAAAGCGTTTGGGACAGTTGCCGGTGCAGCTAGCTAGCACTTTGGATGAGGCCGCGGCCGCTTCTGTATCCTCCGCCAAGTAGCGGCAGTCGATCGGCAAAAAATGAGATTTCTGTACAGATGAAGGCCTTCTGCTTTTTACAGATCGAGTGTCAAGTGGGAAAAAATGAATTTAACTCCTGAAAGCAAAGTCCTAGTACAGGGCATTACAGAATCTCCCGCGTCCACCCGCGCCGCCCTGATGATGAAAGCATACGGCACGAATGTAGTCGCCGGTGTTAGTCCCGGTCGGGGGGGGCTGGAGGTGGAGGGAATTCCGATTTTTGATTTGGTAGAACAAGCAGTGGCGGCAGTGGGTCACGTTGACACTGCGGTAATTTTGGTAGACGCTTACTCGGTGCTGGATGCTGCTTTAGAAGCGATCGCCGGAGGAATTCGGCAAATCGCGATCGTTACTGGGGGAGTGCCTCCTCTGGATATGGTGCACTTAGTCAGAAAAGCAGAAGCCACCGAAACTTTGGTAATCGGGCCCAACAGTCCGGGGATTATTGTGCCCGACAAACTCCTGCTGGGAACTCACCCCAAGGAATTTTACACTCCCGGCCCGGTGGGAGTGATCAGCCGCAGCAGCACTTTGACTTACGAAGTTGCCCTAGAACTAACGGAGGCTGGGTTGGGACAGTCGATGGCGGTTTGTATTGGCTGCGACGCGATTGTCGGTTCTTCTTTTATGCAGTGGCTGCAAATTTTGGACGAAGACGACAGTACCGAAGCGATTGTTTTGGTGGGGGAAGTTGGCGGGTGGAGTGAACAAGCTGCTGCTTCTTACATCGCTTCGGCGATCGACAAACCCGTGGTTGCTTATCTGGCCGGCCGCTACGCTCCCAAGGGGCCGTCTTTGGGCCACGCCGGCATCCTGATCAGTTCTCGGGCGGCTGCCCAGAAAGCCTTTGGAGTTACGGCCCCAAACAAAATGGCTGCCTTTGAAGAGGCGGACATACCTGTGGCGGCTCGACCTTCAGAGATTCCTAAGTTGCTCAAAAAATTGCTAAAGAAAAATTGATTGCTTTGGGAGTTTTCACAAAAGTCCTAACCCTTTTGGGGGTTGGGATAGGGGTAGGGCGGGGGCGGGTTTGGTCTCAAAAGACTCGGCAGAATGGCACAACAGCCGCTTCAACCCGCCTTTAGGACACATTTATGATGTTTTTACCAAAGCCCTCTGACCGGCGTCACAGGCTGCGGTGCGGGTGCTGGCAAAGGGGCGGCGCGGCGCGGCGCTGGAGGCGGAGTTGTTGGCTGCACGCTGCGGCGAGGTTCGATCGGACTTTCGGGGCGAGTTGTTTCAGTTGTGCGAGTTGTCGATCGCATCACATCTTGAAGCAGGCTTTGCAGAGTTCCGGCTATACTCTGAACTTTCCCAACAGCGGTGCGAAGGCTGGCAACATCTACGTAAACCTCGTTGAGAGGATACTTTTTCAGGATTTCTAGCAGCGATACCTTACCGTCGTCCCCCGATGCCAGGATCACCGCTGCCCGCAAAGCTTTGCCGCTTTCTGTGCGGCGCTGAGTCCGAATTGCTTGACCGATTTGGTCAGTGATTTTTTCTCCCGGAGTGCTGTAAACTACCCTCGCCAGATTAGCAGGCTTTAAACCGATTTCTAGACCCATGAACCCCCGCAATATTTGCGCGTCCATTTTGGAGAACCGGATAATTTGTTGGAGGGTTGGCGTCGTCGTGCCGTTTTTAGCAAAGTCTTCTAAGTCGCTGATATTGATGCCTTGTCTGATCGGGCCAAATGTGAGGACAACTTTTTCGGCCCCTAATGCTCTACTGTTGCTAGATAATATGCTCGCGCTTGCTCCTAAAAGTAGGGCAATGCCGATCGATACAAATTTTGTTAATTTCATATTCACCGCTAGATTAAAATTATTTTTTCGAGATTTGTACATTATAGATGCAGCAGTTATATTCTACAAGGTCGCCAGTGTAATTTGTGCCCGCGTCACACCCACAATCTCGACCGAGACTTTTTCTCGATATTGACTTTAAGAATAAGTAACCACATTTGCCTAAAATTTTTCGCTTCTATTCATTCTGCTTTCTACCTTCTCAATGTCCAGCCTTCTACATCATATTGCCTTCAGCCTTCTACATAAGTGCCTTATAAAAATTATAGTAATCCCCCTGATGCAGAGGAAATTATTAATTGCTGAAACATAAGGAATTACTTATTATTTCTCTCCTAGACCACTAAATTCCTCTTCCCTCTTCCCTCTTCCTTCTTCCTTCTTCCTTCTTCCTTCTTCCTTCTTGTATATGTTGTTGAAAACCAAGCGCAAATCCAAGAAATCCAAACACAAGCACAGCGAAAAAACAACCGCGCTAAGCAAAAAAGAAGTAGCTGCACAAAAACGCAAAATTTCAGAAAAGCGCAATGAATTGGTGCAGGCGATCGCCATAAGCTGCTTAGTCACCGTTGCTCTCAGCATCCCCCTGTTGTTCGTGGCCGGCCCTAAGATTGCTATTGCAGGAGGCGCAGCCGCAGCCATCTTGCTGCTTTCCTACAAATACCCCCGTCAAGCTTTGTGGACTTTTCTAATTTACCTGCCTTTCAGCGGTACAATTACTTACGCAATTGGCGGCGGGAATGCTGCATTTCAATTAGCCAAAGATGCTTTCTACATACCAGCTCTCATCGCCCTAATTCAAAGCTGCAAAAAGAAACAGTTGCCCCTGTTCATCCCCAAACAAATGCTTTCTACCTTTAGCATCCTGTTGATGATGGCAATGCTGACTTTAATTTTTGTCAACGGCGATATGCAGCTCAACCCTATGAAGGGTGAGAAACCAATTCTGCAAGGAATTCTCGGCTTAAAAGTATTGATAGGTTACATACCGCTGATTGGTTGTACCTATTATCTGCTCCGCACTAAGAAGGATTTGGTATTTTTTAGTCGAATGCACATTGTTTTGGCGATCGTTTGCTGCCTTCTCGGTTTGATGCAGTACCTGTTGCTCCAAAGTGGAAAATGTGCGGGTACCCGAGGAATGAGCGGAAACGACTTATATAAAGCAACGCTGCAAGCTAGATGTTTTGTCGGCGGTTCTTTAGTGTTCAGTCCTGAAGTCAAGTTTATCCGTTTGCCGGGAACTTTTGTAGCCCCTTGGCAGTGGGCTTGGTTTTTAATTTCTAATGCTTTTTTAACCTTTGCCTCTGCCTTTTGCGACCCTTCATTCTGGTGGCGAGTTATCGGTTTATTTGGCATGGCATTAGTATTTGCCAATGCAGTTATTTCCGGTCAAAGAGCTGCTTTAGTTCTGGTTCCCGTTGCTACGGCAATCCTGCTAGTTCTCACCGGTCAATTAGTTAATTTAAAACGATTTATTCCCATAGGTGCAGGACTGGCGATTCTGCTGTTTGTCGGTGCAGCAATTAACCCGGGAATTATCGAGCAGCAACGGGAGAGTTTTGTTAACCGCTGGAAGGCTGCACCGCCCCAGCAGTTTCTCTTTAATCAGTTCCAGCAAAGCCACAATTTTATCATTGACAGACCTCTCGGTAGAGGTGTGGGACGAGCAACTAATTCAACGCGAATATTTGGTGCTACGCAGCTAATTGAAACTTTCCAACCTAAGTTGATTTACGAACTCGGTTATCCGGGAATGATTGCTTTTCAGATCATGGTTTTACACTTGGCTTTTCTAACTTTTAGAGCTTACCGTTCTGTGAAAGACAAAAGTTTGCGGAGTTACGGAGCTAGTTTTTGGGTATTTGTGGGATTTATTACGATCAATCCTCAATACTATCCCCTAGATGTAGATCCAGTGTCGGTGTATTATTGGGTTTTAGCTGGGGCGATTTTAAAGTTGCCCAAAATTGACAAACAGGTGCAGGATGAAAAACCCCAAGAACTTGAGTCAAATGATTTGCAAGTTCACCAGCAATTAAAGGAGAAAAAAATTATTGCATCTGCCCCAATTTGAGAAGAGTTTTGAGTGTTGAATTGGGTGGATTCTTTCTTGTTCAGTAACCCGCTTTAGATCCAAGGCGGTGCAAATATAGCCCGCCGTTCTGGGTTTATCTGTGCTAAAACCCACCCCTACAGCATATTGTGACTCGTAACTTTACTGCGGTTGCCAAACCGGATTGCTAGCATTCAAATCTTTGTCGTTTGTCAATTTAGTCAATGTCGAACCGTCCCGATTAATTAAATACAAGTTGCTTTTGTCTCCTTGGATTTCGTTAAATATAAAAGCAATTTGCTGGCTGTCAGTAGACCACGCTAATTCTGAAATTGCCGACGGTTGTAGCTGGGTAGCTAGTTGATTTAGGTGCTTTCCGTCAGCAGTGATTGTGTAGAGTTTTTGATTATTGAACTCTCCAGCGACGAAAGCAATAAATTTGCCATCCGGCGACCACGAAATTTCGTCGTAGTTTCTGGGTTTTTGGGTGAGGTTCTTGGCTGTCCCCCGGTTAATGTCGAGCAGGTAGATATCTTGCTGTTCGCCTGATGAATCGCCGGGTTTATTATAATAGTAAGCAATGCGGCTGCTGTCGGGCGACCAAAATAGTTTGACGTTGTAAACCTCATTTTGCGGGTTGTTCGTCAAATTTTTGAGGTTGGTTCCATTGGCATTAATTGTGTAAATTTGCTGTTTGGGATAAGCGCCGACCAGGAAAGCAATTTTTGTGCCATCTGGCGACCACACAAGTTCACTTCCGCCCGATGATATATATTCGCCGGGACTTTTAGTTAGTTTGGTCATTCCCGAACCGTCGGCCTTCATTTTGTAGATATTTTTATCCTTGACAAATGCTACCTGCTGGCCGTCCGGCGAAAGGTAAAATTCTGATGAAATTTCCGTTTTAGGCGGATATCCTCCTACTTCCAAATTCCTAACTAATTTAGTTCCTTTAATACCAGAAGTGTTGCTTGTATAAAGTGATTGGCTGCCGGGATCATCAGAGGTAAAACCGTCGCAAGAACGGGCAAAAACAAGTTTCTGGCTGTTGGAAAACCAAGCTATTTCAAAATTAGCTGCTTTGCAACCAGCCTCAGCAAACTGTTTAGTTAGTCGAGAACCGTCAGCATTGACTGTATAGATGTCGCTGTATCCGCTAACGAAAGCCAGCCGCTGGCCGTTGGGCGACCACACTAGGGCGTAGGTACAGTATTAGAAGTTGACAAAAGTAGGAAAGTATGATAAGTGAATTTAGGAGCTTGTTAAATCCTAACAATCAGGAAGAAGAAAAAAACCTATGCGTCCTCCCTTATGGCATCCTCCAATTGAGCTATCAGATCATGAAGCGTTGATTATCAAACGCATTAAACGAGCCAAGCTATTCACCTTTCTGCGACTTAACCGTTTATTCATCTTTAATGATGAGTTCCAAGAAGAACTCGCTACCATCTTTAAAGACAGCACCGTGGGTAATAGCCCAGTTCCTCCGGCACAAATTGCCTTAGCAATTATTCTGCAAGCCTATCTAGGGATTTCTGATGATGAAGTGATTGAAGAAATGCTAATGGATCAACGTTGGCAGTTAGTTCTCGATTGCCTTAATTGTGAAAATCCCCCTTTCAGCAAACCGACTTTAATTAGATTCAGAAATCGATTAATTAAAAAAGAATTAGACCAACGTTTAATTGACCGCACCGTAGAAATTGCCAAGCAAAAAGGTGGGTTTGGCTCATCTCAACTCAAAGCGGCTTTAGATTCTTCCCCGTTATGGGGAGCTGGTAAAGTCGAAGATACATATAATCTTTTGGGTCATGATGAGCGTAAAGCAGTGAGTGTGATAGCTGCTGGACAGGGGCGGGAGCCAGCAGAAATTGCCGAGTTAGCTGGTGCGCCAATTCTCAATAGTTCCAGCTTAAAAACAGCCTTAGACTTAAACTGGGATGACCCTTCAGAGCGTCAAAATGCACTATCAATGATTCTAAACAGCTTATGTTCTGTGGAAGAATGGATGCAAAGCCAGTCTGGTTGTAATGAGTTTGAAGTCGCCAAAGAGACTCTGGATGTGGCCCGAGTGATTGAATCTCAAAATGTAACTTTCGACTCTCAAGGCCTTCCGAGTTTAAGTAAAGGAGTGGCCAAAGACCGTCGCATTTCTATTGAAGACCCAGATATGCGGCATGGACGGAAAAGCAAGTCTAAGAAAATAGATGGATATAAACGCCACATCCTCAAAGATTTAGAGAGTGGTGTAGTTTGCGCGGTGGCGTTGACTCGTGCAAATACTCCGGAAGCCACTGCTACAGTTGACCTAGAACGTGACTTAAAATTTCAAAATATTCACCTAGCTGAGTTACATATTGATCGGGCTTATTTATCCAGTCATTGGGTGACACAACGGGATGATAAATTACAGATATTTTGCAAGGCGTGGCCGCTCATAAATTCTGGACGGTTTGATAAAAATTCTTTTTTTATTGACTGGGATACGCATTTAATTAGCTGTCCCAATCAGGTAAGTATCCCATTTGAACCCGGAAAAATTGTTCATTTTCCGGCGAGTGAATGTGCAATTTGTCCTCTGAGGTCTGGTTGCACGAATAGTAAAAGAGGACGAACTGTATCAATTCATCCTGATGAAGCCTTAATGCAAGAGTTGCGAGCACGTCAATCCACTGCTATTGGTCGAAAAGACTTAAGAAAACGTACTACAGTTGAACACTCTCTGGCTCATATTGGTCATTGGCAGGGTGATCGTGCTCGATATCTTGGACAACGGAAAAATCTTTTCGATCTACGTCGAGTCGCTGTTGTCCATAACCTTCACGTCATTGCTCGAATCTCTAAGGTTGCCCCAATTCAACCGGGCATAGAGTTGAATTCCTTGACGGGGTAGATTCATATATCTCTTTTTTTGTCAACTTCTAATACTGTACCGACGCTCTAGGGGAGCGATAACATCTATATTACGTGTAAGTTCGCGGCGAGCGGAACCGTTAGCATTGACTGCAAATAAACTATTTCTAACCTCGCTGCCGCGCCTCTGGAGAGCCACAAACGCCAGCATCTTGGGTTTTTGGGCTGCGGTTGTGGGAGGGGTGTGAAGGCTCAAAAACAAGCTGATTGAGAGTGTTAGTGAAAATAGCCCGATCGCACTTATCGGCCATAATTTATTGAAGCTGAAAAGTTGCAGAATTTGCAACAAGCTTTTCAGGGGCGGCCAAGATGCCCAACCCCTACTCACCAGACTCAACTTCAACTCTTGTGTAACAGGCTTTTGTGGACCGGGCATCTTGCGTGTTCCATATCGCAGCGGGAAATCCAAGTTAAAACGCATTTTATCGATTCATCTCCTAATTTTCAAAGTGTTTGTCTGTCGATATGTCTCGACAGCCTCAAACTCTGTTTAATTCTGCCTATAATTAGCTCGAACATTTTTTTGCGGGACGGATTCTTGCTGCTGGGCGGCATCCCTAACTCGCAACACATCAAGTTCAAGTCAGTTGCACTCATTGCCAACAATTTTTTCCTCACCTCTTCTTCATTTCCATTTTTAGCTTGTAAACGCAGTTCTTCATAAGTTTCTAGAACATTTCCAGCCGAGAGATTAGCAGGTTTATTAACATCAGCACCACTGGAAATATCCGAAGTTTTTGACCCAGCAGAAAGCCCTCCCCGCTTGACTTGAGCTTCAAGCCTGGTTAATTTTCGAGCAACGTCCCGCAAGATTTCCTTAAGTTCGCCAATTTCCTCAACTAACCCCCCGCTTGCTTGTTCGGAAGCAGCCAAAATTTCTTTTTTACTCATTTCAGATACTCCTCACACTCGCGCCATAGTTGTTCAAATTCTCTAACTAATTCTCGCGGCAGTTCTCCCTCATTAATCGCCCGTTTTAGCCCGACGCTTTCCCGAATCGTCGATTCTAAAAATCTAACTTCTATGTTATTATCTTTTGATATCTCAGCGCAAAGTCTCTTTACTTCTCTCATGTAAAACTGAACTTCATTTGTCAGCAATCCTCCATAGGTTTTAGCTTTATTCATAA
The DNA here is from genome assembly GCF_036705345.1 of Microcoleus sp. B3-D2. Lineage (NCBI taxonomy): Bacteria > Bacillati > Cyanobacteriota > Cyanophyceae > Oscillatoriales > Microcoleaceae > Microcoleus > Microcoleus sp. B3-D2. Next base: position 11,058 of record NZ_JAUBUG010000081.1, on the reverse strand, counting down.
ACACTGCAATCTTGGGAAACGGATAAGGCTCAATCCGTTTCTGGAGCGAGTTTAAAACTAAACTCAATCCCCTAGAACCAAAATAATCGGGATTGACGGGAATCAATATTAAGTCGCAGCAAGAGAGTACGCTGTAGGTGAGGAGGCTGAAGGAAGGCGAACAGTCAAAAAGCATCAAATCGTATTTGGGGAGATTGGCAGAGTTGGCGATTTTGCCGATGAATCTGCGGATGAAGTCTTTAACACTTTTTCCCTCAAATCCATCGATATCTAACCAATACAATTCTTCAACAGAAGGGACAAAATGCAACTGTTCGTCAATCTGATAAATGGTCTCGAAACCAACGGGAAATTTAAAATTCTGTCCGGCTTTTTTAAAGACTTCTAGAGCGTCGTAAATTGTAAGTCTATGCTTGAGAGATTTTTCGTACCACTTACCAAATTTGTCATCTAAATGACCTGTATTTTCGTTAAGTCCGATCGCCTCTGTGAGCGACATTTGCGGATCTAAGTCTAACATCAAGACTTCTAAGTCTGTTCCTTGGGATATAATATTTCCCAGACTCCAAGTGACGGTAGTCTTTCCGACACCGCCTTTGAAGTTGATTACGGCTATTGATTTAGGACTCATGGCTGGCTTTGTTTGGATTTTGCTCAAATATAAATTAAAACATATTGTGTGACTTTGTTCAGCGCGCGATCGCCCCTGAGCGGCCCGATATGCCAATTGACATAAAAGGCAGACTATGATATAGAATTAAATAATAAAACAAAACTATTAGCCATCCCAAAGGTGAACTAAAAAATCTCTTCTTGATTTAATGAAAAAGAACACGGCGATGGAATTCTCGATCGACTTGATGTTGAAAAGGTTTTATCTAATCTGAATACTTGTGCTTCTTTGAGAACCTTATTTGCAGTGTTTAAAGGCTTTGGGGGAAGTACCTACCGATAAATATCAGCTTTCAAGTGGAAAATTAAGTAAAATAACTAAAGCACAATTGGATAATATTTAATTTTTTAAGTTCTGGCAGGTTTTTACTGCCGATAAAACGTAAGGTGCGCCGAGGCGCACCCTACAAGCTTTTTTAGCGTTTCACCAGTAAGGTGCGCCGAGGCGCAGCCTACAAGTTGTTTTAGCGTTTCACCAACTTCTTAGAAACCTTCCGCAAGCGAATTGATTTAGGAGTTACTTCCACCAATTCATCCTGACCGATGTACTCCAAAGCGCGTTCCAAACTCATATCGACTGGTGCTTGCAATTGCGCCAATTCTTCACCGCCAGATGCGCGGTGGTTTGTCAACTGCTTCGACTTGCAAATATTCAGCTCCATGTCTTCATCTCGGTTGTTTTCTCCGATAATCATCCCTCTGTAAACCTTGGTTCCAGGGGTAATGAAAAATACGCCACGGTCTTCAGCATTTTTCAGTGAATAAGTAGTTGCAATTCCTTCTTCAAAGGAAATCAATACTCCGTTGCGACGGGCGACAATTTCTCCACCGAGGGGGCGATAGTCGAGGAAGCTGTGGTTCATAATTCCAGCGCCGCGAGTCAATCGCATGAACTCGCCTCGGAATCCAATCAAACCGCGAGCGGGGACTGAAAATTCGATTTGGGTGCGGCCGGTGCTGCTGACGTGCATATCTTGCATTTCTGCTTTCCGCTGACCGAGGCGTTCGATGCAGCCGCCGACTGCTTCTTCGGGTACGTCTAACACCAAACATTCAAAGGGTTCGCAGGGACGACCGCCGATTTCGCGGTAGATTACTTGCGGCTGGGATACTTGGAATTCGTATCCTTCGCGACGCATATTTTCGATCAGGATTCCGAGGTGGAGTTCGCCACGGCCGGATACGAGGAATTTGTCGGGAGATTCGGTTTCTTCGACGCGCAAGGCGACGTTGGTTTGGAGTTCTCGCATTAGCCGATCGCGAATTTGTCGCGATGTTACCAAACTTCCTTCTTGACCGCAGAACGGCGAATCGTTCACAGAGAAAGTCATCTGCAAAGTCGGTTCGTCTACCTTGATTAAAGGCAGCGCTTGCGGGTCGTTCGGACAGGTAATTGTCTCGCCAATATACGCATCAGCAAAACCGGCAACGGCGACAAGATTACCAGCAGAAGATTCTGGGATATCAATCCGCTTCAGGCCTTCAAAGCCCATCAATTTGGTAATTTTTGATTTGACAATCGCGCCGCTTTCGGTGATTAAGACTGCTTGTTGACCGATTCTAATCGTGCCGTTGTGGATGCGGCCGATGACGATGCGACCGACGTATTCTGAGTAATCTAAGGTGGTTACTTGCAGTTGTAGTGGCTTGTTGGGGTCGCCTACAGGGGGTGGTACGTGGTCGAGGATTTCTTCAAAGAGGGGCTTCATATCTACCCCTTCGTCTTCGAGGTGTTTTTTGGCGTAACCGCTTAAGCCGGAACCGAAGAGATAGGGAAATTCGCACTGATCGTCGTCAGCACCTAGTTCGAGGAACAGATCCAAAACTTTATCGACGGCTTTGTGGGGGTCGGCTCGCTCGCGATCGATCTTGTTCACAAAGACGATCGGGCGCAGTCCTTTTTCTAGGGCTTTTTTGAGCACGAACCGCGTTTGCGGCATCGGGCCTTCGTTGGCGTCTACGATCAGCAGACAGCCGTCAACCATGCCGAGAACTCGTTCGACTTCTCCGCCGAAGTCCGCGTGTCCGGGGGTATCGACGATGTTGATCAGGGTTTCTCCGTACCTGACGGCGGTGTTTTTGGAAAGGATGGTAATGCCACGTTCGCGCTCGATGTCGTTGGAGTCCATGACGCAATCTGGGATTTCTTCCCCTTCGCGGAAGATCCCGGACTGTCTGAGGAGAGCGTCCACAAGGGTGGTTTTGCCGTGATCGACGTGAGCAATGATGGCGACGTTGCGAATGGGAAGACTCATAATGCGTCTGGAACGTTAAACGGATCTAACTAAAGATTTCTTAATAATTGTAGCGCATTGAGTCAAGTGCCGATCGGGCGCGACTGCCAGATTGGAGTGCGATCGTCGCTAAAATCAAGATTATGGAAGCGCAACCGAGAGAAATTGAGCGTTACACTACCCCTGACGGCAAAGTTCCTTCCGATCGGTGATTTTGAGTTGGCCTAGGTGAAGAAGGTTGGATACGGGGCGATCGCCGATATTAAGATGAGGGTGCAAGTACGATCAACTTTATGGAAGTACAACGAGAAAGATATTCAGCGTTATAGCACGCCAGACGGCAAAGTTCCTTTCTCGGAGTGGTTAGACTCCCTGCGGGATCTCAAGGCAAAATTTAAGATTGATCGGCGACTCGATCGAGTTGGGACTGGAAATTTCGGAGATTATCGAGCAGTCGGAGAAGGTGTCTATGAGTTGAGGATAAATTACGGCCCCGGCTATCGGGTCTATTTTGGACAAGTAGAAGAAACAATTGTACTTTTGTTGATAGGCGGGATAAAAGCACTCAAGAGCAAGATATCCGCAAGGCTAAAACATACTGGACAGATTACAGGAGTTAAGACAATGACAATGCCTAAGAGCTTACCTTATCACCCCTATAAAATTTCAAATCTCAAAGATCCGGCATATTCGGCTGGCTATCTCACAGAGATTTTTGAGGAGGAAGAAGGAGATTTGGAATTAGGAATCATGCGAAAAGCACTTCAAGATGTATTTGAGGCTCTTGGCGAACCAAATATGTCTGCTGAAGATGCTAAATTGCATTTGGAAAAATTAGATCTTTTGTTGTCTGGAGAAGGAAGTGCGACAGTTTATGCTTTGGCAAGTTGGCTGAATGCTCTGGGATTGAAGTTATCTGTTGCGGTTGATGAAAGGGATAAAGGGCAAGAGGAAGATTCTGTTGGTGCTGCTGAATTGGCGGAAGTTGGTAATATTTGATTTTGGTTGATCGAGCTTTAAGCTACTAATTAGACATTGACGGCGCTCGAAGCCCGATCTGTCAAGGAAGTAGCCGATCGCTCTGGAGTATCCTACAATACTGTTAAAAGTTATGCCCGATCGCCCGGTATGGCAATGGCTGACATCGGTGCTCTGCTAAAATTGGCGCGGACGTTTGATGTGTCGATCAAAAAATTGTTGGATTTTGTCGAACAGTAACAAATTACACTTAAAATAAACCAGCGCTACCAGCGCCAACCAGTTCGACCTCGCACGGACGATCGACTGTGGGCCCAAGCAACAGATGCGAGAGTTGGCGGATGGGACGGGGCGAGGTCAGAAAGAGATGATATATTCTCAGCGCGAATTGTAGCTGTTCGATCGCCCATATCGGTCTACAATTTTTAACGTTGAGCCTTATTGAAGTGCAGGAGTGGAGCTGGCTTGGATAACGCTAGTCTGTCAAGAAAACCCCCGCAAGCCTCGGAGCTTGTCGCCGACGAAATTCCAGAAGCAGTGCGAGACCACCCATACCCAGAAGCAGGGCAGAGTCAGTCCAAGAAAAAAGGGCTGATTTGGAAACTGCTAGGGTTGGCCGCATTAGCCTGTGGGGTCAGCATCTGGCTGCACCTCAACTTTAACTTGTTCCCAGCCACCAGTCAGGCAGAGCAAACTCAACAAAACCCAGCACCAGTGAGTTCGCCGTCAGGAGCGGCCGCGAGTCCAGCTACCAACCCCAAAGCCACCGCCCCCGCAACCCCAGACAACCTGCTGGGACACTTGCCGTACCCAGAAGCACCAGCAAAAGACTTGGTAAGCGTCACCCCCGACGGTAGCGTCAAACTCCGCTCCTCAGCAGCAGCAAAATATCAGGAAATGGCCAACGCCGCAGCGGCATCAGGCATCTATTTTGCTCCCATATCCGGCTTTCGCTCCCTGCAAGACCAACAGCACGTATTTTTTGACGTGAAAGCCGAACGCAGGCAAAACGCCAGCAAGCGAGCGGAAGTCAGCGCCCCACCAGGTTACAGCGAACACCACACCGGTTACGCCATCGACATCGGCGACGGCAGCGCCCCCGAACACAACCTCAGTCCCAGTTTTGAAAATACCCAAGCATTCAAGTGGTTAGAAGCCAACGCCGTCGCCTTCAGCTTTGAAATGTCCTTCCCCAAAAACAATGGCCAAGGCGTCAGTTACGAGCCTTGGCACTGGCGGTTTGTGGGCGACAAGCAAAGTCTCGAAACTTTCTACAAAGCTCATTCCATGAAAAAGTAGAGGGAAGAAGGAAGAAGGAAGAGGGAAGAAGGAAGAAGGAAGATTTTCCACATCTCCGGCTTTGCCACTCTCCCACTCTCCCACTGCCCCACTCTACCGACTCTCCCATTCCCCCACTCCTCCACTCCCCAACTCCCCTCCACTCCGTTGAGCCAAACTCGTGATTGCAATCTATCCAGGCAGCTTTGACCCCATTACCTTCGGTCACGCAGACATTATCGAGCGGGGATCTAAACTGTTTGACCGGGTAATTGTTACCGTAGTCAGAAACCCCAGCAAAACCCCTCTGTTCACCGTAGAGGAACGGATCGAGCAGATCCTGCGCTCTACCCAACACTTGCCAAATGTAGAAGTAGACAGTTTTGAGGGTTTGACAGTAAACTATGCTAAGATTCGACAAGCCAAAGTGCTGCTGCGGGGGCTCCGGGTATTAACAGATTTTGAAATGGAACTCCAGATGGCCCACACCAATAAAACCCTTCTGGGTGAAATTGAAACAGTTTTTTTGGCAACTTCTAACGAGTACAGCTTTTTAAGTAGTAGTGTAGTTAAAGAAATAGCCAAGTTTGGTGGCTCCGTAGATCATCTTGTTCCGAAACACGTCGCCCTAGATATTTACAAATGTTACGCCAGCAGGAACCAACTCGCATCGAACCCGATAGTACCGGCCTCGGCACTGAGAACGAACCACCTCAGAACACAGCCGCCTTCGGAGATCCCACCCGAACCGCAGGAGTAGACATCCAGCGGGAATTGAACAGGCTTGAGGAAATTGTTCTCGACAGCCCGCGAATTCCCCTGACCAGACGCACTCTGGTGGATGAAGAACAGTTACTCGATCAATTAGACTTGGTGAGGCTAAACTTGCCGATCGCCTTTCAGGAAGCCGAGACGATCATCCGGCACAAAGACGACTTGCTTCAAGAGGCGGAACTTTACGCTCAGGAAGTGATAGAAGCAGCAGAACAGAGAGCAGCAGAAATTTTAAACGATATGGGCCTGCTCCAGCAGGCAAAAATAGAGGCAGATCAGTTGCGCCAGCAAGTTTTGCTCGACTGCGAGGCAATTCAACAGGCCACCCTGGCGGAAGTCGAACAAATTCGCTACCAGGCTCAAGAGGAATTGGAAGAGATGAGAGTCAGGGCGATGGCTGAATGCGAGGAAATTCAAAACGGAGCCGATGATTATGCCGACCAAGTGCTCGATAATATCGAGCACAAGTTGAGCGATATGCTGCGCGTGATCCGCAACGGGCGCGATCAGTTGGATAGTGTTTCTGCGTCGCACATCAATCACAACAACGGTTAGCCCACAGTGAACTCTTTGCTGGAATATTTCTAAAAGTCTACCTAATTTAGGTAGATTTTTTTTCGCCATAGTCTCTATAGTCTTTATTCCTCAATCCCAGCACTCGGTGACTTATTTTTGCCGACATAAGTTTTGTGAAGATAGGAGCAAATATAACGTTTTATGCTATTGTACTGCTGATACCAAATCCGGCTTAAAAACCCCCTTTATCTCTTAGTTCCCCTTGGCTCGAACGAAAGTTTAACTCTATGCAGCCGTTTCAACCGCCGAATGATAAAAGGGGTAGCAAATCGGGATTTGGTATCAGACAAAAAATTCCTAACTTGATTCCAATTTTTACAATCTAATTTTTACCATGCAAAAAGTTTCTAATCGGTTCGCTGAATTTGATTTGATCCGAGCTTTAGCGATCGTCAGCGTGGTGATTACTCATGCTGGGTTCTTCGCATTTCGCGATCGCAGAATTTTATTTGTGGCGATCGATACATTTCAACTATTTTGCGTACCTGCATTTTTACTGTTGAGCGGTTTTTTTCTCACCAACAAACTGGAAAATCAAAATAATCCCGCACAGGTAGTCAAAAAAAGACTGTCAAAAATTCTACCCCCTTATCTGTTTTGGTCAGTAGCTTTGTACATCTTAAATAATTTGGGAGAAATCCAAAAATTTGATTTACTTTCATTACTCAGATCTATCCTGACTGGTTCAGTGATGCCTCCCTATTACTTCATCGTTGTGATTGTTCAATGCTACGGCTGGTGGTGGCTTCTCGTGAAACTAAGATTTTTAGAGTCCAGAAAAGTTTTGGCTTTGGGCTTAACAATTCAAACAATTTTTACAATCTTCTTCTACTTAACCGCTTTCAAATATATATCAATACCTCTACCTTTAATGGAGCGCGTGATTTTCAGTTGGATTTTGCCATTTTCAACTGGTCTATTTTTGGGCGGCTCGTATGACAGACTTCAACCCATTCTCGAACGGAAAAAAATGCCAATTTTAGGGGCAACGATCCTTTTTTATCTAGCTAGCATTTGGGAATTTTACCTGAAAAGTGGAGTTAATTCCGAGCCATGGTTTCTCCGATCGTTTTTTAAACTATCTGCTCAAGGATACGCAATTTTGTTCGTATTATCGATCCTCGCATTTTCTAAGAGTATCGCACTTCCCAGTAGAGTATCTGGGTTAGTCAAAATATTGGCTGCTTACTCATTCCCTATATATCTCCTGGATTCGACAGTAGTGAAATATGTCTTGTTAGTGTTTTATAAGTTTATTGATCCGGTAAACCCGCTGCTGAAGCTCGGCTTTTTAGTTACGGGGACTTTGTTAGGTTGTTGGGCGATTATTTACCTGTTGGAAAAAGTTTTGCCCAAAAATTACAGGCAGTACATTTTGGGAGTTTAATCAAATTTTGTGTTTCAGCGGATGTCTTCATAAAACTGCTTGAGATACCTTGGAGAAACGCCAAAACCCCACAAAAAACCAATCGAAAGATAGATCGCAATAGCTTTAAATTCGCCCCAATTCGCAACTCTACGATCGCTACTTTCCACTACCCGATTGACTAACTTAAGTCTCCCCCGTCGCACTAACTTCAAACACAAATCCGCTTCCTCCATAATGGGCAGCGCAGCATCGAAACCCTCGCATTCCCAAAAATCGGTACGGCGACAAAAAATAACTTGATCGCCAAACAGCAGGCGCAATCCTTGGAAAAATAAATGAGGTCGAAATAACAGCGGCGCGTAATAAGTTTTCAGGTAATTGTGGAGGGAAAAACCCCATCTTGTTTGCTGCGAACCAGCCATCAGGGAGATAAACCCGCCGCCCACAATTTCGGCATCGGACAATGTTTTATGGATGACTGCTACAAGGTCATCGGGAACTAAAGTATCGGCGTGGAGAAAGCACAGAATTTCACCGGTGGCGGCTTGAGCACCTAAGTTCATTTGCAGCGATCGTCCCGCTATACTGCTAGAAATAACGCGGATGCCGGCGGAAAGTGCGATCGCCGCTGTGTCGTCTTGACTGCCGCCGTCTACCACCAACACTTCCCAAGCTGGAGGATTGAGAATGCTGAGTTGGCGGAGGGTGCGTTCCAGACAAGTCGCTTCATTTAGGGCTGGGATGATAATAGAAACGCGATCCATCTCGTTGAAATTTACGCCAGAGATATTATAATAAAAAACTGTGGCGATTCACAACTAACCAAAAAATAGAACTTACGCGCGCGGATTCAGAAACCTGGTGTCTGCCTGCGAACTCGTCACAAAACCTCTGATTTTTTACATAAACCGGGTTTGTTGGCGTCATTCCTATAAAATCAGGCAAAAGTGCGATCGCCCTCTATATTTTCCACTAATCAGGACTGAGAAAATCGTGCCGAAAACTGAAGTAAAAAATGATTTAGAATTTTATGAGGAAAATGCCGATAATTGGTGGGACGAAAATGCTAAAATTTATGCCTTATACCATCTAAACAAACCCAGATTTGAGTTTTTCGACAGACACGCGACTAATTGGCAAGGGCTGAAAACCTTAGATGTCGGGTGCGGCGGCGGCTTTTCTTGCGAGTTTATGGCCGAGAGAGCCGCTATTGTTTATGGAATAGATCGATCAGAGAAATGTATTGCAGCAGCTCAAAATCACGCAGTTACCAGCGGTTTTGAGATTGACTACAGGCAAGGTTTTGCCGAAAATATGCCCTACGACGACAATACCTTTGATGTTGTAATCTGCGTGGATGTTTTGGAACACGTAGCCGATTACAAAAAAGTGGTGTCTGAGGTGCACAGGATTCTAAAGCCTGGGGGACTGTTCTTTTTTGATACAATCAACCGAACTTTTTCCTCGCAAATTGTGATGATTGGACTGATGGAAAATATTTTGCAGGAGATTAGGCGGGGCGTTCACGATTGGGAAAAGTTTATTACCCCGGATGAACTGTCTGTGGTAATGCAGGATATTGGTTTTGGCAAGATTGAAATTAAAGGTTTTGATATGTTTGGAGAAATGGGCGCTATGTTAGCCGAGATGCACGGTTTTTGGGAAGATTTTACACGCGGAAAGCAGGTGTTTCCTTCGGCGGGTATTTTAAAACAAGTATCTCAAACTCTAACATCTAATGTAGCTAACTATATGGATTACAAAAGGTCTGGGTTGTTTAAAATCAAAATTAATGAGGATCAGTCGATTATGTATGTGGGCGTTGGGGCGAAGAATTAGTCAGTTAATTGTTAACTATTGTCATTTGGGGCGAGTTGGAGACGGATTTTTGCGCTCGACAAATCCGGCTAAAACCCGCCTCTATTGCATTTTTTAGGGTACGCAGGCCGCGGTACACCTTATCCTGTGGAGTGCATACAGATATTCCGTGGGGACACGGCACCACGCCGTATCCTTAGTGTATTGCGGGCAATTGAGAATTGCTATATTGACGATCGCACGACAAACCTAAGCCTGGGCTGAGGAATACTAGACCTCTTGCGAAAGTGCGATCGCTTTGGTAAAATAAAAGAAAAAATTAGCTTAATAATATGAATTACGAACAATTACAAAAGTTAACCCCCAAAGGCTTTAAACGCTACTGTGGAGTACATCAATAGACATTCAAAGAGATGGTAAAAATAGTCAAAGCGGAAAAAATATTTCAAAAAAAATTAGGAAGATCAAGTAAATTGTGCGTAGAAGACCAAATATTAATGACATTATCCTATTTTCGAGAATATCCTATTTTCATCGGGCAATTAAATGGGGTATTAATGAATCAAATGCTTATAGAATTGTAATTAGAACTGAGAAAGTTTTAATCAAATCAGGTTTATTTAATTTACCTGGTAAAAAAAACTTTGTCTAAGTCAAAATGAGATAGAAACTATAGCGGTAGATGTGTCAGAGCATGAAATAGAGCGTCCCCAAAAAAAGCAAAAGAAATATTAGAGTGGCAAGCAAAAATATCATACAATAAAATCGCAAGTTTTAGCCAACAAAAAAACTGGAGAAATAATATGTACAGCTTTTAGTAAAGGGAAAACGCATGATTTTAGTTTGTTTAAAAAAAGCAAAGTTCGGATGAATAAAGAACTTGAATTTTTAGGTGATAAAGGTTATCAAGGAATTAAAAAGATTCATACTAATAGTAGAACACCGCTCAAAAAAATCAAAAACAAAAAACTGAGTTCAGCCGAAAAACTTTTCAATCTGCAACTAGCAAAAGACAGAATTTTATTGAAAACATACATCGAACTTTAAATATATTTAGAATACTTTCCTCAAGGTATCGGAATCGAAGAAAAAGCTTCGGATTAAGATTTAATTTGATCGCTGGTATTTATAATTATGAACTTTCTTGGAAGACAAACTAGCGATCTCCTAAGACTTTCGCAAGAGGTCTACAGTGACGGGTTTACAAACTTTGAATTCTGCAATGTTGCTATTGACGAGCTACCCGCTATCGTGGTTCAATGCGAGAAAATACCAGAACAATTACAGCATATTCCAGGTTTATGAAGTACAGTAGCAGCAGCTTGTAAACCAGTTTTTTAAGTGCTTAGGATTGACCAA